>CAYRVJ010000065.1:0-7794 GCA_964427785.1 uncultured Alphaproteobacteria bacterium
CCAGCTCGCGGGCGACATGGCCCGCCGCCTTGATGAATCCCGCGATCTGTTCGGCATCGGCGTGCATGCTGAAATCGTCGAAAGAAACATACGCGCCCTTGGGAATGACCAGCACATGGGTCGGCGCTTGCGGATTGATATCCCAGAACGCCAGCGCGTAATCATTTTCAAAAACCTTTTTGCACGGAATATCGCCGCGCAGGATTTTTGCGAAGATATTGTTTTTGTCATAGCTCATGGCATGCTCCTTAGTTGCTTGTATTATACCGCTTTATCGGTGCTGTTCCAAATAATTGCCGCAAGCACCAGCGCGGCGCCGATCATTTGCCCAAGGCCCATGCTTTCGCCCAGCAAAGTCGCGGCGATGAACAAGGTGACCACCGGTTCGATTTTGATATAAATTCCGACCGGCATCGCGCCAAGCTTTTGAATCGCGCGGAAAAATGTGACTTGCCCTAGGAGGACGGCGCAAACCGACAGCAGCGCCGCGATCCAGCCCTGCGGCGTTACAGGGAAATGCGCGGGCGCGGCGGCGGCCCAAATCAAAAACACCACAAGGCTGCCCAGCATCAATTGCGCGCCGTAAATTTCCGGGTCCTGATTTTGCAAAATCTTGCCGTTTAAAAAAAGGCTAAGGGCGATGAAAAACGCGGCGGCAAAAGCCATCGCCGCGCCATATATGTTCAACCCGTCCCATTCCGGCCCCAGCACCAAATAAAGGCCGGAAAGCGCCATAAAGGCGGAGGCAATAAAAATTCGGCTGGGCGGCTTGCGGTCGACCAAAACCGACAGCATGGATGCAATCAAAGGGTAAAGAAAAACGATCATGGTGACAAGTTGCACCGCCATGATTTCCATGGCGCTGAAATGCAAAAAGGCAAAGATGCATAAGATTCCGGTCATGGCCGCAAGCTGCGGCAAGAATTTTTTTTCAGGCCAAAAGCTTTTTCCATGAACGGCGCAAAGTGCCGCAAGCCCTGCGGCCAGGCCAAGACGCGCCAGCAGGCAATAGCCCAAAACATTGGCGCCCTGGCTGTAGGTATAGGCGCCCAAAGGCACGGAGATTCCAAACCCCATCCCGGCGGCAAGCGCCAATAAAATTCCGATTCGATCTTGTTGCATTGGTCTTCCTAACAGCGGCAGGCGCGGGCCAAAATGGATTTGTCATAAAACTATAACATGACTTTATCCACATGAGATTCTACAAAACAGCACCGTAAAAACAATTTTTAAGATGAAACGACCATGACCGCATCTGAAATAGAAACCGCACCGATCCAAGCCCCGCGAGATACAGACCGCGCCGCCTTGGGATTCCAATTGCTCGTCGCCATCGCGCGGGATGATCTTGCCGCCGTGCAAGCGGCGTTGGATGCTGGAGCATCCCCTGTTTCCTTTTATGCCAAAGGGGATGGCGATGCGTATCCCCGATACCACTACCCGATTTTCGATGCGGCGCGAAGCGCAAATGCGGAAATTTTCGGCGCGATAGTGCGGCATTTGGGCGCGTCCGGTTTTCAAAGGCCGCAGAAAAAGCAAGGCTTTGGCAAATTCGCGCGCCCCTCGCAAAATGGCGTGAAGGCGGAAATAGAAATAGAAATGGAAAAGCCGCAAATTTGCGATCCCGATCAATTGTTCCAGGCGGTGCTGGACAGGCAATCGTCCGCCCATTTGGACGCGCTGCTGGAAAACAACATCAAGCCAAGCTTTAAAAATCTTTGGGCCGCGATCAAGGCGGGGAATCTTGCCGCCGTGAAAAAGCTGCATCGAGTCATGGGCAGTCCAAGCCTTGCCGGGCGGTACCATACGAATCAAATGACCGCGCTGGGCCATGCGCTGGCTTGCAAGCAGCAAAGTATCGCGCGCTGGATCGTTCGCGCCTATCCCGAATCGATCCGAGACAGCCAAGGAACCGCGCAGGAATTCCCCTTGGAAATTTCCCTGAAACGCGGATTGGCAAAAGCCGCGCTGACAATTTTCCGCGCCGCAGAAAACCATGATTTCATGGCGGACCGGCCAAGCCCGGTTTTATCGCTGCATAACCTGCCAACTTCCTGGCGCGTCCGCGCGGCAAGATTGCTGATCGCAAAGGCCGTGGGACATAAAGCGGCAAGCATTGAAATTTTATGCCATTACGCCAGATACGGCACGAAGGACGGCGATCAAACCGTTCTGCTGTTTATGGACAAGCTGTTTTCGCGGCTGGAACAAAAGGATGCGAATTCTCTTTGGCTTACAAGCGGCAAAGAATTGCAGCAAGAGCTTAAAGCGCGGGGCATCAATCCGCCGCCGCGCCTATTGATCCCCCTGCGCGTCTTGGAAAGGCTTGGCGGCAAGCTCGGCGTAGTCCGGGCTTAGCGCTTTTACCTCCTACCTGCCTCCGCGACCGCCTTGCATCATCCCTGGCAAAACTGTACTGCGCCCGTTCGATTTCGGCTTTATCGTCTGTTGCAGCGGAACTTCTTCAAACATATCGTTGAACCATCTTTGATAATCCGCATCGCTCATCGCTTCGGGCGGGATCCAAAATTGGAACCCGCCGCCGCCGGCAACGCCGCCCGCATAACCGGACACGCGCTCGCGCACCACATAGGCGTAAACCGCCTCTGCGGTGTTATGCTGTGGCAGCGCGTATCTTTGCGCCGCGTCCACGGCATCGGGCGCCTTTACCGGGCCAAACCATCTTGTCGGCGGCGATCCCGGCGTTCTTGCTTGGAACAATATCTCGCCGGGCCTGTATTCGCCCCGGTGGATCGTGCCAATAAAAGAGTCCGCGCGCGTGGGCGGAATTTCCGGCAATTCGCGCACGAACTCTGCCCCTCTTTGGCCGCCGCTTCTTGCCCAATGGGCGCTGCGCCGTTCCAATTGCAACGCTTCTTCGACCGGAACATGGCGCAACGAAGGCCGGATAGCTTCGGCGACTTGTTCGCTTTCCCCCGCTATTCTTCCAAGTTTTCTGGCAAGCGGCCCGAACACCTCTTTCCATAAGGTGCGGTTGCCGACGATCAGGCCCGCTGCGGCGAATATTCTATCCTCACTGCTTAGCTCGGTGCCGGTAATGCTGTATCCCGTCATGGCTTCGTACAGATCGACCGCATCGCCTGCGGGCGATAAACCGGCCGCGATTTCCGCCGCCATTTTTGCATAGGAAATAAGCTGCGCCCGGGATTGATCCTGAACCGCTTTGTCAGCTTCGCGGATCAGGGCTTCGGCCAGAACGACCGCGCCCTGGCGGTATGGCGGCAAGGAAGAAAGATTGTCCTTGAATTGATTTTGCAAATTTTGATAAAGCTGCCGCAGCTCTTGCCCGGCCGGCGTGGAAGACGGCGTTTCAAACCGGTATTCGAACAATTCGAATTTTTCCGGCAGATCCAGCGGCAGGAATCTGCCGCGCTCGTCGATCCAATAACCGCCTCTGCGGGTTATGTATTGATAGCCGACTTGATCTTCTGACTGCGCGATCATTATCACGCCGTTTTCCTTGATGCCTTCGGCCCACATCGCCTTTAGCGCGTCAAAGGCGGCCTCCGGGCTGACCCCGGCAAATTCGGTCAAATCATAAAGCGCTGCGTTAAAATCGCCCTGTTCCACCAGAATATTGAACCATGCGCCCAGCATGGCATTGGCCCTGTCTTCGCTGGCATTCGCAAGTTCGGCCTCATCGCCCAGCAGCGTCCAATCCACCGCACCGTTGCCGAACTGCGCCGCGCGCGTGGCCGCGAATTCCGGAAAAGCGGAAAAGCTGTAAAGGCTTTGATCCGGATTTTCAAAAATAGTTTCGGCCAAAGTTTCCAGCGCCGCGAATTCACCCTGGATCTGATCGCCCAGCCGCGATCTTTCGGTATCGGAAACCAAAAATGTGAAATATTTTTCCTCGTCATGCAAAAGCTGCGCCCTGCGCCGCAGAAATTCGGTCAAATCTCTGTCATGGCGGTCCATTTGACGGGAAATTTCGTCCTCGCGGGATTCAAGATCGCGCGCCATTTCGGCGTATCTTTGCTCTGCGGCTCTTGTGGCTTGCGTCAATTCGGCTTCTTTGCGCTCTATCTCCCCCTGGCGCGATACAAGAGAATTTTGCAAGGCCTCAAAGCTGCGTGTTTCGGTTTCATGCGCGTTGCGCACCGCATTTATTGCCGATAGGATATTGTTTGCCGCCATGGTGGCGGCCGACCGTTCGGTCAAGGCCGCTACGATTTGCGGTCCGATTTCGCCAATCCCGCCCAGATTTTCGATTTCATGGGCGATAAGGTCTGTTCCCGCAATAGTGATTTGCGGGCCTTCTTCCAAAGATTTGCGCACCAGCGCAAAAAGCTGTTCGTATTGCGGGCCATATTGCGCGCGGATTTGGTTTTCGATTTCTTTGTGCTGGTTTTTAAGATCTTGAATCTGGTCTTCAAGACTTTGCTGCAACTCTTCCGTTCGCGCATCGACGCTGCGGCTTTCTGCTTCTATGTCTTGCTGCCTTTCTTCGAGCCACCCGTCCAGCTCTGTTTCATCCCGGCGTAACGCCTGTTCTTGGCGCGCTTTTTCGCGCAAAACGGCGGCTTCCCGCTGTTTATACTCCGCCTCGGCTTGCCTTACATCGCCCTCGCGCTGGTTGACGACCCTTTGTTGTGAATTCAGATTCGATTCCCAGGCCTTGACGTTGTTGACCAAGTTTTGCAAATGGTCGTAATCGCAATCGTCGGGATCGTTCTCGCAGTGTTCGTAGTAATCTTCATAGGCGGCATAAGCCGCCTGGTAATTGGCAAGCACATTATTATAATTTTCGATCTGGTCGTTATACTCGTCGACCGCATCGGAATAATGACGCTCTAGATTTTCCAGGTCGTCGACTTGATCCGCCACCCAGGCGTTTAAATCTTCAACCTTGGCGTTATATTCGTCCAGCTCGTTTTGCATTTCGCCCTGGACGCGCTCTAGCCAATTATTATATTGATCGATCAATCTTTGCGCTTCGACCAGCCGCGAATCCGTTCCATTTTCCGCGGCTTCGATAATGGCGTTGGCGTCATCCGCTATGGCGTCCATTCTTGCGCTCAGCTCGGACATGGGGTTCATCAAGGCAATAACCCGATCTGCCGCATCGTCCGCGCGTTGCGCCAAGGATTGGGCCTGGCCAAGCCTGCTATACTGCGCGTCAAAATCGCGCTCTAGCTGCTGCAGCCGTTCAAATTTTTGATCATAGGTCGCGACATCCCGGTTATAAGAAGCGATCAGCGCGTTAAGCGATTGCTCGAGATTTTTCAAGTTCTCCGCGCTTTGCGCCAGTTCGGAGTTGTATCTTTCCTGCAATTCGCGCAGCTGCCTTAATTCCGGATTTTCGCTCGCTTCGGCCTCTTGCTGCAAAAGCGTGTCCAATTTTTGCCTTATATGCTGGATGTAAAGCTCGGAAATATTGTCAAGATCGGCGCCCGCTTCTTGTTCGGGCGAAACCGCCAAAACCGACGGCGCGGCGATATTAAAAGATGCTATAGCCGGAATGGCGGAATTGTCGTTCGCCCGCAGGGACGAAGCCGTGGGCAGCATCGCCGCCGCAACCGCAAAGTTTTGAATCGGTTTTGATAAAAAACTTGTGACGGGGGAATTTCTCATCGCACTCTCCTAATATGTTGTGTTTTTATTTGGACATAATTTTTGTTATTTTTTTTGCAATGTCAAATAAAGTTATTGTCATAAATTTGCAAACAGGCGTGCAAAAGAAAATAAATTCTTTTTCTTGGTTTTTTTATTTCCAGATTATGGCAATGCCTTAGCGCTGTCTTTTCAGCAGCACGTAAAAAGCGCCGCTTCCCCCGTGGCGCGGCGCGGCGTGGGTAAAGGCAAGAATCTTGGCGCGCAATACCGCCGTATTCAGCCATTGCGGCAAGGCGTCGCGCAAAATCGATTTTCCGAATAAATCATCGCCGCCTTTGCTGCCTTTTCCTTTTCCGGTGATGATCAGAACGCAGCGCATGCGCGATACAAAACAGCGCGCGATGAAATCCGAAACAGCGCGCTGCGCCGCATCCGATGTCATGCCATGCAGATCGAGGCGCGCTTCGATCGGCATGTCGCCGCTTTTGAATTTGGCATAGGTGGAATCGTCGATCCCGGCCGAATCGCCGTGCTTCAATTCGGGAAGATTCTTATGTGCCGCATGGCTTGGGATTTGCGCGGGCTTCATCGCGGCGGGGGCGGATTTCACCGCCACGGGTTTTTCGGCGCGGATTTTCGGCGCAAGCGGCTTTACCCCTTGCATCGCCTTGCGGAATAAATCTTTATCCTCGGCCATGGCTATTCGCGCAGCTGCGCCAAAAGCGGATCGTCCTTTGGCAATATCGCATATAGCGCGCCGCGCGATATCATCAATCCCGCGAGGCGCTTTGCGGTTTCGCCGCTGCCCCAGAAGTAATCGCCGCGCAAGGCGCCCTTGATCGCCGATCCCGTGTCATGCGCGAACAGCGCCCGCTGGATATTGCCGCTTTTGCCGTCGGGATGCGGCAAATCCGCCCATAATATCGTCCCCAAGGGCCAGTGCGATTTATCGACCGCGATCGACCGCCCGGCAACCAGCGGGCGCGACATCGATCCTATCGGCCCCGTGTCTGTGCCTGACCCTTTTCGTTCGGAGAAAAATATATAAGACGGGTTGGCGGAAAATATTTCATTTTGCTTTTCTGGATTGGCATAAAGCCAGCTTTCCATTTTCGGCATGTCGATGCCGCCGCGCGGCAGGATGCCTTGTTCTTCGAACGCCTTGCCGATGGAATAATATTCATGATTGTTGCGCCCGGCATATCCGACGCGCATTACGCCGCCGCCCGAATCATCGTCCAAATCAATGCGCCCCGATCCCTGGATGTGCAGCGCAAACCGCGCCACCGGATCGTCCAGCCAGACGATTTCAAGACCCATGCTGGAAAGCGCGCCAGCATCGATCTCTTGGCGCGTCTTTTGCAAATGCTCCACCCCCGGCACTTTATATAAGGGATAGGCGTAGCGGCCGGATTTTTTCAAAGAGCCTTTCAGCACCGGCTCGTAATATCCGGTAAACAAGGCTTGCCCGCCTGTGCCTTGATATTCCGCGCGCATCGCCTTGAAATTCCGCTTGAAGAAATCTTCCGCCCGGTGCGGATCGGTTTTTTGCGCCACGGCGCAAGCAGCCGCAAGCTGCGGGCGGGATTTCGTCTTGGCGCAATCTTCGCGGAAAATCTGCAAAAGTGTGGGAAAATCTTCGCGCTGCCATCCCGGCAGCTGCGTTATATCCAAAGGGGTAAGATTTAGCTGCGGCCCACTTTGCGCCAAAGACGGCTTGTCCGCCGGGACAGAGCAAGCGGATAAAAGCGGCAAAAGACATAGCAGCAAAAATCTATGGCGCATCGGGGGTGTCGGTCTTGTGCAGGAACCAGGTGGGATCATTGCTTTGCATATTGCGGCGGAAAACCCAAATATCTTCGATATCGAAAATCCGGTCGGGATCGCCATCAAGCACCGAGCCGTCATCGGCGCGCAGAAAAGTAATCTGTTCCGATCTGAAATCGACGGTGATATAAACTTCATCCCCCTTGACCTCGACCGACAATATATCTGGATCGCGCAGGCGCACCAAAGTCGTTTCCAACTGATGGCCCTTTTCGTGGCGCGATTTGATCGCGCGCTTAAACCCGGAAAGCACATCGGCATCGAGCAGTTTTTCCAAAGTAGCCGTATCGCCCGAGGCATAGGCTTTGAGGATCATTTCAAAGGCGGCCCTGGCGCCGCGCAAAAACCGCGCCTCGCTGAAATTGGGATCGAGGATTTTCATCTGCGTCA
>CAYRVJ010000066.1:0-7774 GCA_964427785.1 uncultured Alphaproteobacteria bacterium
GCGCCACAATGGCATTGTGGAGGTCGTCGGTTCGATCCCGATTGGGTCCACCAAAGTTTCTTTTTTACCACCATCCAACGCTATAAGCCTGAATGGCATTGACTTTGCAGCGGTTCCAAACCCTGTTTTTTGATGGTAGTTTAATTTTTCGGCGAATATCATTTTCAAAACATTCCGCTTTTGATCGTAATTACCCTTAACCCACGCATCCACCGGCCTTTGCAGGAAGCGGGATAACGTTTTAAAAGCGGTTCCAAGTGAAGTGTCTTGGGTCTCAGCCATTTCTATCTGATTTTGTAATGCTGTCTCCCGCACGGTTAAACCAGCCAAGTGCTTTTCATATTCCCGCACAAGCGCGGCATCCTCGGTTCTGGCAAGCTTTTTAATAATACCCTGCTTATCCTCGGCCAATTCCTTTAATTGCGCTTCCAGTCGGTTTAAATCAGCCTGGAATGTCTTCATTTTGGTTTGATGGACTTCAGCCAATATACATTCTGCCAATTTCAAAACCTGCGGCGCGGGTTTTGACGATTCCAATATTTTAACGAAATCGGCTTCAATCAATTCCTTGCGAACGCTTTTACCACCCATGTAGCATGCCTTTGGCGACGATTTGCACCGATAATAAGCATGGTATCCCTTACGCCCCTTAGAAAAACTGGCGGTTAAGGGTAAGTCGCAACAAGCGCAATTGATAAAGCCTCGCAACGGGAAGCTTTCATTGTTGTCCTTACGAAAAGGCACATTGATCCGTTTTTTGCCTGAAATAATTTCCTGCACTTGCTGGAATAATTGCAGAGTGATCATGGGATGGTGCTTTGCAAGAATTAGCGGGATACCGCGATCCAGCTTTTGCAGATGGCCGGTGTAAAGGGGATTTGTCAAAATGGTCTTTGCTAAATCCTTATGCACCTTGCGGCTTTTATAGCGGGATTGAACCACGGGGATGGTTTGCAGAAAACTTGTACCTTCGGCATAAGTTTGGAAACGACCGCTAGCGAACCCCTCAAACAATTCTATGATGATTCCACTATAGGTTTCATCCACTCGCATCACTTTATCTTTGCCCCCTGGAAATTTGTATCCAATCGGCGCGTTCCATACCCAATATCCGTCTTGCAGTCTTGCCGTTTGGCGCCCTACCACCCGTCTACGATTATTATCTCCCTCATACTGCGCAAACGAAGCCTGTATATTCTCACTAAGCTTGCCTTCCGGTGAATTATCATTTTGTTGATTAATAAATATAACCTCAGCGCCTAATTCTTTTATTCTATCTTTAAAGTCATGAAATATTTTCATATCCCGCGCTAAGCGGCTGATCTCATCGATCAGAACGACAGTTTTTTTGTTTTTAGATTTTTCGAGGTATTTTAATAATTCGGCGAATCCCTTGCGCTCGTTGACAGTGCCTGAAACGGCTTCATCCCGAAATACCGCTAAGACTTGATATCCCAAACCGCGTGCGAAGTTACGGCAACGAATTTCCTGCGTATCCAGGCCGTTACCATCGCTAATTTGTTTGCTGCTGGACACGCGACAATAGATCACCGCCTTGCCGATGGATTTTGAATTGCTCATCCAGCACACTGCCCGATAAGGCACGCAGTATCGTTACTAACTGACATATTTCCTCATCTGTCAAATCAAGACCGCTGAGGATACCTTGGTATTTTGCCAATTCTTGCATGATAATTTACAAAAATGTGCAAAACACCTCCGGGGTATCCGGTCAGCGTTTTCGCTTTGTTAAAGGACAGGGTGCACCTCATGTGCCTACCCTCCTTTTGCGCACGATGCGCGCATGGGTCATTTGATTGTCCCCAATATGAATGGTTACTTCGCCATGATCGATTTGTTTAGCAGCGCTCTTTGCATTGACCGGGCTTTTTCTAGTTTTCGTTTCGGCCAGTTCATAGACGCGACCGTCTTTATAACTGATTTTTAATTCATCAATATCGCGCTCGCTGTCACGCATGGCATTAACCACGGTTTGCTCTTCCTTATCCAGCGCATCCAAGGCCGGATAGTCCAAATTAGCTTTGGATTTGTCTTTTAAAAGCGATGCATAAATTTTGTTAAGATGCAGCACTACAAATGAAGCGAAGTCATATTCGCCCGATTTTTGAGAGACAAAGAAATCGGTACCAACGATAAATGCTTGTCCGTCCCGACCCACCACCAGATAGGTTTGATCGCGCTTATAGGAAATTACGCGCACCAAAGCATAATGCATCATTGAGCTTGATTTATTATCATGCACGAACCGGGTTACATTACGCAATTGCTCTAAGGAAAGTCCGTATTTGCGCAGCTCCTTTAAAATCTCGATATAAAAAATATCGATTAAACTGAATTTGTAACAACCGGCTTCTATGGTTATACGTAGTAATTATCGGATTTTCTGCGATCGACAGCAAATCAAGAAAAATATACGATTATGAAACTATCGTCTCTGAACCTCATCAGCTCATAGTTAAAAATATTAATCCCTATTTAACCGACACAGAAAATGTGTTTATCACAAATAGAAAATCACCTATTCAAAATGACGCACCACCTATAGCATTTGGAAGCATGCCAAATGATGGCGGAAATCTAATTTTGAATGAAGAGGAAAGAAAATTGTTTGTAGCCAATAATCCTCAGGCGGCTAAATTTGTAAGGCTATTTTTAGGGTCAGAAGAATTTATTAATGGTACAAAACGTTATTGCTTATGGTTAAAAGATGTAAACCCAAATGAAATTAAGCAATCAGCCGATATATTCCACAGAGTAAATTTGGTTCACAAACAACGCCTTCAAAGCACGAGAGCTGCCACTCAAAAATTAGCTGAATATCCATATCTTTTTGGTGAAATAAGACAGCCAAATAAAAATTATTTAGCTATTCCTGAAGTATCTTCTGAGAACAGAGAATACATTCCTATAGGCTTTTTAGATGTTACAGTAATAGCTAGTAACAAATTATATACGATTTCTGGCGCTAGCAACTATCACTTTGGCATTTTAACCTCAGCCGCGCATATGACATGGATGAGAGCAGTTTGTGGGCGTTTGAAAAGCGATTATCAATACTCCACTGGCATAGTATACAATAACTTCCCTTGGCCAGACATCACACCAGATCAAGAAAAAGAAATAGCACGGTTGGCACAAGCTGTTCTAGATGCGCGTGCGCAGTTCCCTAAATCTACGCTTGCCGATTTATATGATCCCAATACTATGCCCCCTGTTTTGCGCAAAGCGCATCAAGAGCTACATCAACCAACAGTACCCTCCTCGGTAAGCCTTGTGCTAAATTAGCTGCCAGCATCTTTGCATAGAGATCGAATAGCTTGGCAGGAGGTAGGCTGGACAAGTCTGTTTTATTAACCGCTTCTCTTACCTTGGAGAGAAATTCGCCGAAAAGCTCTGTGCGCGCTCTTAAACTCAATTTATGCTGCTCCAGCAAAGCTTCATGCTCCAAAGCACGCATATTACTGATTTCTAAACAAAACTCTTTCTGCCAGTTAATCAGTGTCTGCTTGGACACCCCTAATTCGGAGGCAATTCGAGCTAAGCTATAGCCTTTGGCTCTTAGCTCGATAAACCGGCTTTTTTCCTCTATTTTCTTCATATAATTCCCCGATTCGATGGCATCGTGGTGATCAAACAACGATAAATCAAGGCCTTAGGCAAGCGACCTGCCCGGCATAAAGCCTATCAATCCCCGTAGAAACTATGATATTACTGAATTTCTGGATTTCGTCGTGGAGTTGGTTCCAACTTTGAGATACAAAGTCCACCAAATTTGCCGCAAATAATAATCACCCAGCCTTGGCGGCCTGATTTTAGCGAAAGGCAAAAAAATGTGGGGAAAGCTTATAAAAGAAATCGTAACCGCTGCGGGCCGCGAGGCTATCGATCACCGGATGAAAAAAGGCGCGGTCAACAAAGCCGCGTCACAGCGCGGCGAGCAGGTTTTAACCCATATCAGCAGCGTTTCTTATCACCCCAATCGCAGTGTGTGGGACGCCATGGTTGGCGAACTTAGCATTACTTCCATGACGGTGCGTTTTGCCTATCGCCCCCATGTATCTTTGAAAATTTCACCGACACAAATCGACATGCCGGAGACCACTATCACCCAAGCTACAATAGAAAAAGTAAAACTCGGTTTTGTCAAACAGCCGGTTGTGACATTTGACTGCTCCCCCTTTCCATCGGGCGCAAAATCTGGGGCTTTGTTTTTTTGTATTCAAGGCAAGGGCATGGACAACGCGATAGCCGCGCTGGTCCAATTGCTTGGCCCTGATCGGGTAAAAGATTCCAGATAAAACAAATTAAAAACTTCTATTCCTGCTTGCAACACCCCCCTACTTGCGCCAAGCTTGGCGCATGACGCAATCTCTTAAAACAACCTTGCAGGAATTATACGAAGGCGACAGCGAGCTGGCGCACCGTTTTCGCTATGCGCTTTTGGCGCTGGACGGTGCAACGATTTTTTACCTGATCGTTTCGACATTTTTTTACGGCCATATCGCTGTGGAATTCATCGATATCGTCTTTGGCGTTTATATCGGCCTGGATTTCTGCGCGCGGCTGATTATTTCGCCGTTGAAAATGCGCTTTTTGATTCACCCTTGGAATATCGTCGATCTTGTCGTCATCGCCTCGCTGCTTGCGCCTTTGATCGGCGAAAACCTGGCTTTTTTGCGCGCCCTTCGCCTGATCCGGTTGATGCGATCTTATGCAATTTTGCAAAAGCTGCGCACTGATTTTTTATTTTTCCGCCGTAGAGAGGATATGCTGCTCGCTTCGGTAAACTTAATCTTGTTTATTTTTGTGATCGCCGAATTGGTATTCGTAACCCAAATCGGGCGCAACCCGGAAATCAACAATTTCGTCGATGCGATGTATTTTACCGTGACCACCTTAACCACGACCGGATTCGGCGATATCACGCTTAAAAACACAACCGGCCGCCTGATTTCCATCGTGATCATGATATTCGGCGTGTCGCTGTTCATCCGGCTGATTCAAACCATCATCCGCCCGTTCAAGGTGCGATTCGACTGCAAAACTTGCGGCCTGTTCCTGCATGACGCGGATTCGGTGCATTGCAAGCATTGCGGCGCAACGCTGGCGATACCGGACGAGGGGCTGGTTTAAGGATTCCGATAAGGCTTTTGAACTCTAAGGCCCACATCCGTGCCAAGGCCGTATTTATCCAAAACCCTGTCGACAAAGCCGGTATGCAACAATTCCGCGATCCCAGCATTGACCATGTTTTGCAGCGGCAAATCGTCATTCGGCATGATAATGGGCGAGGTCGGATAAATCCGCACTGGATTTTGCGCGGTAATATTTTTCAGCTTGCCGGGATTGTTATGCAAATATTGCTGCATGGCGTAGTTTTCGGTCAGAACGGCATCCGCCTTGCCCGCTGCGACGCTGCCATACAGCGTCGCCACATCTGTTAGATTTGGCAGCGACAATATTTTTGCGTTCGGGAAATCTTCCGCCGCCATCACACCAAGAAGGGACCCATCCGTGGATACAAAACTGAATTGCGGATCATTTAGCGCGGACGGATTTGCGTCAAAGCGCATATCGTCGGCGCGCACAAAGATATTGACCGCAGAATAATAGGCAGGGACCGAATAGGCGATCAAGCGGCCTTCATTGGCGGAATTCCAGCCGCCGCTGCATACCATGTCATAGCGCCCTGTCTTTAACCCTTCGATAAAATTGCCCCAGCCGACTTCCTCGGCCCATTCGACCTTTAATTTTTGCCGCCGCGCCATTTCATTCACGATGTCGTAAAACGCGCCGCTTAATTGCCCGGTATTGGCGTCTTTGATGACATAAGGCGGGTATAATACATAACCGCAGCGTATAGCGGCTTTGTTCACAATGCGCTCATACGCCGTTTGGGTTTTATCTTCTGCCTCTTTCCGCGATTCGTGGGCCGGAAAAAGCCGGGCTATGGCGATTACGATCACCACCACAGCGATAAGATGCAAATAAAAACTAAGCGTCGTTTTGGGCATTGGACTCCCCCTTCACAAAAACTCTTTTGTAATCGCCGGGCAAGAATTTCTGCGCCAGATCGACGACCGGCGCCATGGCCATCACCAATATCCATTTCAAAAAGAAATAAGGCAGGAAATAGGTGTCGAGCACCGTTTGCCAAGCGACGGGGTTGGGAGAAAATATATTCCAGGCAAGGCTTGCAAAAATCGCGGTATCGACCAGCATCGCAACCGACATAGACAGCATCGCGGAAAGTGCGATACTGCCCCTGCCCAGCGTTTTTTCCAGCATCAACAACAGATACACATTCAATCGCTGCGAGGTAAAAAACGCAACCATGCTGGCAGCCGCAATCGCAAAGGCCGGGGTGAACAGCGCCTGGATATGGCCAGCCACATTTTCCGTCCAACGCAAATCTTCGCCGATCAAGGCGGAATCGATTGCGGGATAGCCCATCGCAAATATCATGAACACCAACATCAAAGGCATGGCGCAAAGCCCGGCCCATATTGATTTCTGCGCCGCATCTTTTCCGTAATAGCTGGCCAATATGCTGGTGCACAAAAACAAAGACGTGAACGGCACAACGCTAAGCGCGATAGGGGCTTGGTAAAACGGCAGCAGGACAAGTCGCTGCGCCTCGATGCCGCCGGCAATGGCGGCAACAGGGATATAGGAGAACAAGCCAAAGGCCCCCAAAAACCGCAGCATCAGCAAAACTACAAAGACAGTGCAAAAAAGGCTGATCAGCATCACGCCGCCGCCGG
This sequence comes from uncultured Alphaproteobacteria bacterium, assembly GCA_964427785.1. Taxonomy (GTDB): domain Bacteria; phylum Pseudomonadota; class Alphaproteobacteria; order SHNJ01; family SHNJ01; genus CAYRVJ01. The sequence continues at coordinate 6,786 of CAYRVJ010000066.1, forward strand.
GCAGATTTTGCAGCCAATCAACAATGCTGTTAGGCGTCAGGTCGAAATGCACTTACTGGACTTTTGGTTTCATGGTTTGTTGCTTTCGCAGCCAGGATTGCATGAACGCGATTTCCTTTTCTTGCGACGCGATGATGTCTTGCGCCAATTTACGAATTTCAGGGTCTTTGCCATATTGCAGGACTATCCTTGCCATATCGACCGCGCCCTGGTGATGCGGGATCATTCCGCGCACGAAATCGACATCCGCGTCGCCGGTATAGGGGATATTCATATCCTTGTGCATTTTCGCGGCGCTTTGCTGGAAAGACTGGATCGAAGGGGATTTGAAGAGATTCGCGGCATGATCCGGCGCATGGTGCGCGTGATCTTCTTGCGCATGCGCGGCAACCCCAAAAAACAAGGTGACCGCAAAGATAATGGTTTGTATCTTCATTCAAAACCTCCGGGTAACTAATAGAGCCTAGATCAAAAACATATTGCAATTCAAAAGCCAATTGCGGCATCATGTTAGCCGATATTATGCAATAAAACTATAGGATTTTTGATGAATATTTTATGCCCCATCCACCGCGAGGGTTGGATTTTCCTTGCGCTATTCGCCGCCATCGCCGCCGGGGGATTTTTTCTGAATCCGCATTTGGGATGGGTTCTGTTAATATTGACCGCCTGGTGCGCGTATTTTTTTCGTGACCCCAAGCGCGTTACCCCCTTGCGTGACGGGCTGATAATCAGCCCCGCCGACGGGCTGATCCAATCCATTTCCGCCGTGCCATTGCCAAAGGAACTGGGACGCGGCGCGGAACTTTTCACCCGCATCAGCGTTTTCATGAATGTATTCGACGTGCATATCAATCGCGCGCCGTGCAAGGGTACAGTAAAAGACATTCATTACATACCGGGGAAATTTTTCAACGCGTCGCTGGACAAGGCAAGCGAGGACAATGAAAGGCAGATATTCACCCTGGCGCTGGAAGGCGGAAAAGAAT
>CAYRVJ010000067.1:0-7772 GCA_964427785.1 uncultured Alphaproteobacteria bacterium
ATGCCGTATTCTATGGCGGTCACCCCAGATTCGTTACAACAAAAATCTTTTAGCGTGCGCATCGTTTGACTTGCTCCGAAAGTTTTTGTTGTTTGCGATAGAACTAGAATTACATAAAAACCTTTAAAAAACGGTGAAAGCTGTGGTAATGCGCAAAAACAATTTGCATACAATTTTATTCAATCTCACAGCATTAACAGTTTGGTATGGATTAAAGCCTAATATCAAAGATATAGGGGGCCAAAACCCCGTTCTATGCAGCAGCCCTAAGCTATAAAAACTTGCGATGTCGCAAAATGACAACCTCGGCAAATAACCATTCGTTATTGGTTTTTTAGTATTTGGTTAAGGGCTTAATATGGCAGACTTATTTATCAGCTTCAGTCAGAAGGTAGTTCTATGCGCTGGATATTTGAAGATCGCGGAAGTGTTATTGTTTGGACATCTTTAGCCCTGATCCCCCTATTCGGGCTGGTGGGCGTCTCGGTGGACAGCGCCCGGGGCTATTTGGTCAAAAGCCGTCTTTCGCAGGCGGTGGACGCGGCCGCCTTGGCGGGCGGGAAGACTTTGACCAGCGGCGATTATGTTGCCGATATCAATAAATATTTTAACGTCAATTTCCCAACCGGGTATCTCGGCGCCTCGGTGACGACCGTCACGATCAGCGTAGACGAAACAAACGATAGGGTCACTGTATCTGCCGCTGCGACCGTGCCGACTATCTTTGCTAGAATTATCAATCATGACAGTATGCAAGTCAGCGCGGATGCGACTGTGCAGCGCTCTATCCGCGGGATGGAATTGGCGCTGGTGCTGGACAATACCGGGTCGATGCGGTCTGGCGGCAAGATGGACACGATGAAGGCGGCTGCCGCTGAAATGGTGGATATATTATATGGAGATAATGAAACAATTGAAAATTTCTTTGTTTCCGTTGTCCCCTATGTTGCGACAGTCAATGTCGGGCCGCAGCATACCGATTGGCTGATGGGATACAACGCCGCCAATTATTCGCCGACCACTTGGAAAGGCTGTGTCGAAGCACGTGTCGCTCCAGCCGACCAAAATGATGATCCGCCCAGTATCAGCCTGTTTACGCCACATTTATATCCCAGTACGCTGAATGACGCGGGCTGCACAAGGTCTCCAACGGCAAACCCCAATTGCGACAATGATTGGCCCCGCGTGCCAACCGTGTTGCCGGCGACCAGCATCACGCGGTCCGGCAGCACCGCAACGGTGAATCTCAGCGCCGCGCATAAGCTCAATACCGGACAGCAAGTGCGGATTCAAGGGGCCAATCAAAGTTCCTATAATGGAACAAAAACCATTACGGTAACCTCTACGACACAATTTACGTTCAACGTCAGCGGATCACCGTCTTCGCCTGCGACGGGGTCTTATACCGTGACCAAATGGTGGAACGTTACCTTGCCCGTCGATGAAACCAATGATGCGCAGAACAATGGCTATGGCCCGAATTTGGGCTGCGGCCCAGAAATATTGTCCTTGGTGGCGTCCAAAACCGATGTTCAAGACAAGATCGCCGAAATGCAGCCATGGCATCGCGGCGGCACAATGAGCAACCAGGGGTTGGTATGGGGATGGCACACAATATCACCGCGTTGGCGCGGGCTTTGGGGCGGCGACACGCCCGTCTATCTGCCTTTGGATTATTACAGCGAAAACATGGATAAAGTCGTGGTGTTGATGACCGACGGCGTCAACGAGCTTTATGACAATCCGCCTGCTGGGCCTTATGGATCGGATTACACGGCTTACCGCAGGTTAAATGACGGCATGTTGGGCACAACCAATATTGGAACCGCGAGAACGACGATCAATACCCGCATGTCGGCGGTCTGCTCCAACATGAAGCAGGAAGGCATTATTATTTACACCATGGTGTTCCAGGAAAACAATGCCGCGACGCAGACTTTGTTCCGCAACTGCGCGACCAAGCCGGAATATTTTTTCAACGCGCCCGACAACGCGACTTTGACCAGCGCGTTCCGGGAAATCGGCCATCAATTGAGCAATTTAAGATTGGCAGAATAATAAAAGACGGGCTTGCCAAGTCGTAGCGTATCTGTATGCCGCAGGCGGCCCGCCTACGTTCCTTCGGAACTACGGCGTGGCAGTCTTCGCTGCGCGAAGACTGGTGCCCACAGAGAGGATTGAACTCCCGACCTTCGGTTTACAAAACCGCTGCTCTACCGCTGAGCTATGTGGGCGATGGGTACAGAATAAAGAATATTGAGGGATAGATCAATATCACTCTTGCGCCAGTTCATACAGCGCAATGGCGGCGGCATTCGACACGTTCAAGCTGTCGATTCTTGAACTGATGGGCAGCTTTGCCAAAATATCGCAATGGTCGCGCACCAGGCGGCGCATGCCTTCGCCTTCGGCGCCAAGAACGATCGCCACTTTGCCCTTTAATCCTAAATCGCGCAGATTTTTATCGGCGTTGCCGTCAAGCCCTATGACCCAAAATCCGTTTTGTTTTAATTGTTCCAGGGCGCGCGTGATATTCACGACCCTGATCAAAGGCACAAGATCGACCGCGCCAGACGCCGATTTGGCAAGCGTCGCCGTCACTTCCGGGCTGTTTTTGTCTTGCGCCAGAACGGCAAGGCAGCCAAAGGCGGCGGCGGACCGCAAAATCGCGCCGATATTGTGCGGATCGGTCACTTGATCCAAAACCGCGATCACGCTTTTGTCTCTGGTTTCAGCAATCGCAAGAATATCTTCAAGATGGACTTCCGAAAGCGCGGCGGCCTCTAGCACGATGCCCTGATGCACCGCGCCGAATCCGGCCATCTGATCCAAGGTTTTGCGGTCAGCGGTTTCTATTTTTATATTTTTTTCGGCTGCCAACGGGCGCAATTCCGGCATTTCACTTTCAGGAAAAGCGATCAACAGCCTGTGGCATTTCCGCTCGGCGTTGCGCAAAGCCGCAAGAACGGGGTGCTTGCCGTACAATATCGACCGGCCGGATGATGTTTTTGGGGTTTGCTTATACCGCATGCCAAGGTTTTAAGGGATTGACGCGGATATGGAAAGAGGTTTTTAGACGCAAGTCAAAGCAGGGTGGTGGAGAGAGCAGGATTTGAACCTGCGTAGCCCGAAGGCGCCTGATTTACAGTCAGGTGCGATTGACCGCTCCGCCATCTCTCCAACAACAATCCGGGATGGTCATCGCCCCTGACTGTAAACTTTAATTCTCGCTTCGGCCTTGCGGCCTTCGCTATGGCAGGTGCGATTGACCGCTCCGCCGCTTCTTTTCAGAAGAAGCCAGAACTTATGCCAAAAACTATATAATATGTAAATCAATCTTTTTGAATCTCCTCCCTCAAGCGGCAAAGAAGAATCGGCCTTCTTGTATTTAAATCTTTGATTTGCTATAAAATTAAGGCGGTGCGGGTGTAGCTTAGTGGTAAAGCTCCAGCCTTCCAAGCTGGCTATGAGGGTTCGATTCCCTTCACCCGCTCCAATCTATCCTGCCAAGCGGTTCTAATGCCCATTATTCATATTTATGCCAAAAATAATAAGCTTCTTGGAACTAAGCGCAGGCTGGTAAAGGATATTACCGAAAGCTTCGCCCGCCACACCGGGGTGGAGCCAGACAAGGTGCAAATTCTATGGCATCCGCTGGACGGCGAAAATTACGCGCGCGGCGGGGTTCTGCTGTGCGACCGCAAGAAATCCAAGAAGAAAGCATAATTCCCATTGCTGGATAATAAGGATAGCGGCTGTCCATGCAGTAAATCTGCTTTCCAAGGAAAAAATCTAAATAGATTTTTTTATAAGGCTTGGTTATAGTGAGGCAGACAGGAGCGTAGCTCAACTGGTAGAGCGTCGGTCTCCAAAACCGAAGGTTGCGGGTTCGATCCCCTCCGCTCCTGCCATGCTTCGCCGTAAAAATCTAATATAAGCGAAGCCTGCCCGGCGTAGTGCGTAGCACGTAGTCGGGCGAGTGCGGATAAGACGGCTACGCCTGGCGCAGCCAATAAAGGACAGTATCATGCCAAATCACATCCCCGAAATCTCGGAAGATCCCGAAGGCCCGGAAACGGAAGAAGAAAGGCTAGAACGCCTTGCGGCGGAATTCTATGATTGGATGATTGGCAAAGGCGAAAAGGGCGATAGAAGTTTTGCCGCCATCTGTCGCGATGAAAACTTAACCACGGGGCAGCGCCAGATTGCGTGCAATGTGCGACGATATCAAGCTGACGATGGGCGTAATGAGATTGGCGGAAAGGGCGCGCGAAAAGCGCCAATAACTCGTTTAAGACATTTCGGCTATGTTGGGTTGTGGCTCGCGCTAAGCCAAAATCCGGTATAGGCCGTCTCCAATATGGTTTCAAACCCCGGTTTTGGTACTGGGTCATTTTGAATCGTTTTTTACAAACCATCGCTCCACCCACCCGGCTCATCCTGAGCTTGTCGAAGGATGTGCGGCGACACCGGCGTTTGCCTCCCATGGTTCGACAGGCTCACCATGAGCCTGGAGTTGGGGCGAAGTTCAAAATGACCCAGTACCCCGGTTTTTTGCCCTCTTGACTTAAGCCCGGTATTTTATGCTATAAGACCATAACGGCGGGGCAATTCCCCGCCGCAAATGTTTAGGAAAAATTATTTATAAAGGTGGCTTTAAGGGCATGAGCAAAATTTCACCCGCCAGATTTGTGCGCGAAGTGCGTCAGGAAACCTCCAAGGTTGCCTGGCCAACCAGAAAAGAAACCACGGTAACGGTTATCATGGTCTTTATTTTTGTGGTCATAGCCGCGCTTTTCTTTCTTTTGGTGGACGGCACGATCGCATGGGCCGTACGCAATATCATGGGATGGTAAGGTCATGAGCAGCGAAACCCAAACCGCAATCGAATCCGCGCCCGCCCCGGCGGCGTCCGAAATTCCGGCACGTTGGTATGTGGTGCATGTTTATTCCGGTTTTGAAAACAAAGTCGCGCAAGCCATCCGCGAGCTGTCGCAAAACAAAAAAATCGGCAGCAAGGTGCAGGACGTTATGGTTCCCACCGAAGAAGTCGTCGAAATGCGCAAAGGCGCCAAGGTCCAATCCGAACGCAAATTTTTCCCCGGCTATATTCTGGTCAAGGCGCAGATGGACGACAATGTCTGGCACTCGATCAAGAATATTCCAAAAGTCACGGGCTTTGTCGGCGGTTCCGCCAAGGGCAAGCCGATTCCTATTTCCAATGCCGAGGCAGAACGCATCGCTCAGCAAATGAAAGAGGGCGTCGAACGTCCGCGTCCAGCCGTTACTTTCGAGGTTGGGGAGCAGGTGCGGGTTATGGACGGGCCTTTTGCGTCTTTCCAAGGTGTCGTCGAAGAAACCGACGAAGCGAAAAGCCGCGTCAAAGTATCGGTTTCGATTTTTGGCCGTCCGACGCCGGTCGATTTGGATTACAGCCAGGTCGAAAAAAGCGCGGGTTAAAACCGTCTTTTTCACCATAAATTCATATTTCTGTATTTAAATATTAATACTCCATGCCTAAAAGGCTTGGAAACATCGCTCATGGTTTAAGCGAGTTGAACAGGACATGAAAATAAATAAAACATACAGACTGGAAACGAGACATGATTACAAACGCCCCAAAGCGCTCTAGCAATGGGGGAAGAATTCCCCCTGAAAGCGGCATTAAGCTGGACGAAGCTTTTTCCCTCTATGTAAGTGATACGTCGACCCCCGCAGATTTTATTAAGAAAATTGATGGCATCATAAGCGTTGCCGATAACGAGGCGCCGGGCGGCGGCGTTGCCTTATATGCCCGCGTGGCGCAAGCGGCCGTTCGGATTGTCGACAATCCTGTGCCGGCCGGGGACATGGACGGCACGCAATTTGAAAAAATAAAAATTCTGTTTCCAGAGCTTGAAATTTTCTGCCACAACAAAATGAACGATGGATCGTTTGCCGAAAGAATGGGTATAGCAAAAAAGCACGCGAAAGAATTATGCGATGTGCGCTATATGCCTTATTGCGGCGAAACATTCCCCCAAACCAGGGATCAGGTAAAAGAGGCCTATCAAGGCTTGTTTAACGCATTGAAGCAAGTTAATAACGCCTTGAAAAGCAATGGCAATTCCACTTATGCTGCTGGGCGCAGACTGTCTCGGCCCGGACTTGTTGAACGCAATTAAACCTTTTTTATTTCCCGCTTGCCTTAACCTTTTAAAAAAGCTATAAACCCCTTTCTTTGCGGGAGGGGAGTGCCATCCCCGTTTACCGCAAAAACATATGGGCGAATGGCAAATTTTTTGGGGACCGATTTTATTCGGCGCTGAATTTTTTTGCCTCTCTGCTAAACAATATTAAGAGAGGATAACAATGGCAAAAAAAATCGAAGGCTATATCAAGCTGCAGATCCCTGCAGGCAAAGCCAACCCGTCGCCGCCAGTCGGCCCCGCCTTGGGTCAAAAAGGCGTCAACATCATGGAATTCTGCAAGGCGTTCAATGCCGCGACCCAGAAAATGGATCCTGGTACGCCAGTGCCTGTCGTGATTACGGTTTATTCCGATCGTTCTTTCACTTTTATCACGAAATTGCCCCCGGTCAGCTTTTACTTGTTAAAGGCGGCGAATTTGGAATCCGGATCGAAAACTCCTGGCCGCGATTTTGCTGGCAAGGTCAAAAAATCTCAAATCAAGGACATCGCGTCCAAAAAAATGCCTGATCTGAACGCGAATGATATCGAAGGCGCCATGAGCATGATCGAAGGATCGGCGCGTTCTATGGGCCTTGAAGTGGTGGAGGGCTAAAATGGAAAAGACAGCAAAAAATAAAAACTACGCCGCAAAAGGCGGCAAGCGCATTCGCAAAGCCTATGAAGGCATAGACCGCGACAAGCGGTATTCTTTGACCGAGGCAGTAAAGCTAGTCAAGACCAACGCAAAGTCAAAATTTGACGAAAGCATCGAAGTCGCCATCAACTGCAATTTGGATGTTACCCAATCCGACCAAACCTTGCGCGGCATGATCAGCTTGCCGCATGGAACCGGAAAATCTTATCGCGTCGCGGTATTCGCCAAAGGTCCAAAAGCCGAAGAAGCGAAAAAAGCCGGCGCGGATTTGGTCGGCGCCGAAGAGCTTGGCGAGATCATCAATAAAGGCGAAATCAACTTCGACCGTTGTATCGCAACCCCGGATATGATGGGCGTTGTCGGCAAGCTGGGTAAAGTGCTTGGCCCCAAGGGCTTGATGCCTAATCCGAAACTCGGCACCGTGACCATGGATGTTGCAGGCGCGGTTGCGGCCGCTAAGGCGGGTCAAGTTGAATTCCGCGCCGAAAAAACCGGTATCGTTCATGCCGGCGTCGGAAAGGCGAGTTTTACCGAGGCACAAATTTCCGAGAACATTAAGGCGCTGGTTGATGCCATTCAAAAAGCAAAGCCATCCGGCGTAAAAGGCAGCTTCATGGACCGTCTGTCGCTTAGCTCGACGATGGGTCCCGGCGTGAAGGTGGATTTGACGTCGCTCGCGGCGTAAGGGAATTTAGGTTCCGGATTTTAAAATCCGAAGCCTAGTAAAGACTGTCCAAGACTGCAGGCACCCCGCAAGGGGATTAAAGGGAAACCGCCCGCAATAGACAGAGGAAACGAAATTTCAGGCCATTTATACATTGGCCTTCATTTCTCTCTCTGGACAGGTTGGTGGATAAGGTCTGCGCTGCAAGGCATGGATTTTATCTTTGGTGCAACTCTTGAATGGTTGGAGAAAACCAATGAAAAGAGAGCAAAAAGAGCAACTC
>CAYRVJ010000068.1:0-7746 GCA_964427785.1 uncultured Alphaproteobacteria bacterium
ATCCTTTGACGCTGATCGCTTTTCTGCTTGGCGCGGGATTGGCTTTTTTCGATCCCATACGCATTTCGGGCTGGGAAAGCGCCGCCATCGGCGGGCTTGTCGGGTTTTTCGGATCATGGGCTTTCCGCGAGGGCGTTTACCGCGTCAAGGGCATAGAGGCGATGGGATTCGGCGACGTTAAATTATTCGGCGCTGCCGGTGTTTGGGTCGGCGCCGAGGGCGTGGTGTCGGCGGCGTTGTTGGGGTCGGTTTTGACCTTGGCCGTCATCGGCATCCGCTATGCCGTAACCCGCAAGGGCGGCATGAAAGACGAAATCCCGTTCGGCCCCGGCATCTGCGCCGGGCTTTTGATTACCATCCTTATCGGGCCGGTGGGGCCTTTGATTGCCGCTTGGATTTTATAAGCCGGGAAGCCGTTAGCTGTTTTTCTTCGGCAAAATCGAACAATATTGCGTGCCCTCGCTGCTGGGTTTTGTGCCGCGCAGGCGGTTGAGCGTGCGGAACACGGTGCAGACATAATCATATTGCGCGCGCTTGTTGGTCGATGCGTGGTAAAAAGCGACCGCATGGGTCCAATTGCCGTGCTGGACGTATAATTTGCGCAAGAACTGCGCGGCATAGGCGACGTTGTATTCGGGATGCAGCAGCCATTCGACGGCAGAAAATTTATGGCCATGATAGGCCGCGTAAATCTGCATGCATCCTATGGCGACGTCTTTACGCATATCGCCGTTGGGCAGGCGCAAATATTTGATAGCCTCCTCATAGGAATTGGGGTAAAGCCCTTGGCCGCCGACATTCAACGCCCAGGGCCAGGGCTTGCCGTCTTTGCCGCTTTCCACCATGGCGACGGCCAGCATCAGCCCGCGCGGGATTTTATATTTTGTTTCCGCCCGCAGGATATAAGGGGTGCAATAATCCGCGGCAAAGGCCCGGTTTATGGGGTAAAGCAGCGCCAAGCCCAAAAAGGCCAGGCCTAAAAACAGCTTTGCGGCCCTTGAAATATTATAATCCCGTCCCATACAGTTTGAATCTTATCCTTTTGAAAAAGCATCTGAATAAAATGCCAGAATATGCATTTTACAAGTGCAAAATGGCCTTGAATATATTACATCTTAAGGGCAGGGCGGATAGTTTTCTGCGTTTAAAATACGTCCAAGGTAAAAAGACATATCTTAAGGCTAATGGACATTACACCGAATCTAGATTGTCGATGGCAAGGATTTGCGCCGAAATGCGCAAAGCGCCCCTGTTTTTCGGCCAAAAATTGTGGTACACTGAACAATATTGCAGGCGGCGTCCATTGGGCTGGATTTTGGCGGCTGGCGCGTTTTCCATTTTATCCTTTTGAATATAAAGGATTTATCGGGGGCGCATAATGGGCGAAAAAAGGCGTTACACCATCATCGGCCGGTACGAAGACACAGGAGAAACGGTGATCAATTACATCGAAGCCAACGGGTCGGATGTCCATTACGAGGTGTTGCGCCATTGGGGCGGCATATCGCATGGCGCCCCGGCGTACGAGATCCTCGCCGTATTTTCCGGCGAGCTGATGCCCGCCGTAACCCCCCAAACATTGAAAATGTACGTCGACCGTCATTTTCCAAAGGCGGAATAGGCAAGGGTAACATGCTGCGTAAAAACGCAATTTTCTATTGCCTGGTTTTTTTCGCGGCATTGTTTTTGCCCGGCGATGTTTTAGCGCAAGAAAGCGCTTTTCCTCTCGTAGGTATTTATGAGACAGTTATTTATGCCTTATGTTGGGCTTGCGCGCCTTTCGCGATGTTTTATGCGGGGGCAATTACTTTAGCCGTTAGTTTCTCGCTTTCTATAGCAAGTTATCTAACCAGTCTTTTGGCTGTTGCCTTGGGTGTTTGGCTGCTTTGGCATGTGGTAAAAATATTTATGCCTTTCGGCCCTGCGGCTGGCATATCCGAAATATTCAATAAAATCGCCGGAAAATTCTTTTTATTCGTTTTTATCCTGGCCTTCATATCGAATTGGGGCAATGTTTGGAACTACATTATTTCCCCAATATTCAATACAGGAATTGGACTCAGCAATTCAATGATTGTGTCTGCGCTGGACGTTGGTAATAGAGCCCCGCCAGAAGCAGATAGAGTTTTAAGGGCGTTATTTGACAGGTCATTTAATAATAATGGGCCCACCTCTTATGAGTACCGCGGAACGACACTCCCTATAAAGCAGCTCTATCTTTCCTTGGATTGTATTGCCGGAAATGGTGCAGATTTTGCGTTTCGGGCGGTTGAAGACCCCACTAGCGGCGGCTTGGCGGCGAATATTGGCGCAGAGGCAGCTGACAGTATTAAACAGACCGGGCGGGAACTTGTATGTAACGTACATAATGTTCAAAAGATTTTTGGTCTTGGGCTAGCTCTTGGTTTAACCTCCATAATTTATTCAGGTTCGGATATTGTTATTCCAAGTATTTTTAGGCCTTCAAGTTTTGAAAAGGCTTTTGCGGGTGTAATAAATCTTGTTGTTACCTTCTTATTTGGTACCATCTTGATGGTAATATTTTTTCTGGCAATAATAATATTCCCTTTATATCTGATAGACGTAATTTTCAAATTTGCTGTGGTTGTGGTTGCATCCCCGATTTTAGTGGGTGCATATCTTTTGGAATTAACAAGAGGCTGGGCCATAGCCGGAATAAAAATGCTTGTGGGTATTGCCGCGACGTTGTTTTTCCAAGCAGTTCTGGTGGGAATGGCTTTGGTAATGCTTATAGGCGGATTGGCAGCGATAGGCGGAGCGTTTGGCGGAGACTCTATAAACAATACAGCGTATTACAGTCTTTTGGGAGAAGTTTCTAAATTCGGCTTGATAAGCGTAATTTATACAACCCCATTTTATAGGATTATGGCGGCTTTCACTATCGTTGGCGTATTGATCCTTTTCCTGATGGGCAAAGCCACCAAACTCGCCCAAGAATTCACCGGTACTATGATCGGCGATATGGGTGCGAAATTGGGATCTGCCGCGACCGTCGGCGGCGCGTTCCTTGGAGCCGCTGCAGTTACCGGCGCCGCGTCTTTGGCGGCCGGGGCGCTTACCGGCGGCGGTAGTGTTGCCGCGACGGCTGGTGCAAAAACCGCTTCTTCGGCTGCCGCAGGCGCGGGAGAGGGATTGTCTTCTTTGGATTCTGGCGCTGGCATGGCTGGAGGAACGGGCGGTGGCGGTGTGGGCGGCGCAGTCGGCGGCGTTCTATCATCGGGTAATTTCACGCCTAGAAATTATGTCGGCGGTTCCGTCACGGGCCCAAGTTTTGATTACGCCCGCGATGGCGGCGGCGATTCTGGCGGCGGTGGATCAGGCGGCGGCGGTAGCGGCCCATCCCCATCCGGCGGCGGGTCTGGCGGAGGCAGCACGTCTTCTTCCGGCAGCGGTGGATCTTCTTCCGGCTCAGGCGATAGCGGCAAAGGACAAGATAATGGACCGGGCGTTTTCGCAAAATCTTTTAAAAACGCAAGGACTGTGGGCAGCATGGCCGCAGGCGCGGTGTCATACACAGATCAGGCCTTTGGCAATTCTGGCGGAAATGTCCCGCAACGTCCCGGTGAATCGGACGCCGAATATCAGGCCCGTTTGCGCAGGTTGAAAGAAAAAGAAGCAGACGAAGACCGTTTAAGAAAAGCGGCGCAAGAAACCAATCCCAGCGTCAGCGGCCAGCCCGCAAAACCGAAAGAGCCGCCGAAAAAATAGCTCCGTGTGCTGTTTGAGTTTTCCGTAAATCGGCTGCTTGCCCCGTGCTTTTCTGCGGCGGTATTTGCAATCTTTTGCTTATTCTGTTGCACAGATATGTTTAGAGAATGTCATCCCGAATCCCCGCAAGGGGTGAGGGATCGCCAGATGTAAAAATTTTTCTTTTAGAAAATTCATGCTTGGCGATTCCTCGTCGGCCTTCGGCCTCGCTTGAAATGACAAGATGGGCGGCCCCGAATTAGCCGTTGAACCATCCAAATGCTCTTCGGATCGTTGTAACCAGGCCATTAATGACAGCCATTTTTGTGGCGTGCCTTGTTTTCGGGTCTTTTTTATCGCCAAGCCCTTTGGCAAGCAGCTTCGAGATAAAAATCGGACTTACCAAGGCTTCGGCAAAAATATCGTTGCCGCGCAGAATTTCAAACAATTTGTAATCCGTTCCGGTAAGGGCGGTGGTATCTTCGCCCTTTCTTGTTTTGGCTTTTATTTTTCCAAGGCCTTTAAACACATCGCCGGTATTGTCATTGGAGAGCGGCAATGTTGGATTTCCGTTGTTGTTTCTACCCCTGTTCCCGTCGCCACTCGATGCTCCGGCGGCCATGCCGTTGGAAACATAAGATATGGCTTCACCAATAACAGGGCTGTTGAGCACTAACATGCCATCCCCATGGGTATAACCGCCGCCATTGTTATACGATTGATAAGTTTCGCCGAAATAACTTGGCGGTTTTGGGGCCGCTGGCGTTATGCCGCGCGCCTTATCTTCCAGTTGCCGCAGGCTGTTTGCGGCAGCGTTTTTGAATTCGGGAACCAAAAGCGCGTAATTCGCATCCGCTTGCTGAAACTCCGGCTTTTCGGCAACGGCCAGCGCTGCGACATTGTAAACGCTGCGGTCGCCTGTTCTTTCGGCATAGGCTAACGCGCCCAAAAGCAAATTCCTTGTCGCCGCCAAATCCGCGTCTTCGGATTTCGGGGCGTTTTCGGGATGCGCGTCCAAATGGCCGAATTTTATCGTTTCATACAGCAAATTCAGTTTTGCGCGCTGCTTGTTTGGATCCGCATCCACTATTTCTTCAAAAGCCATTTGTTTTTTTGCGGCAAGTTGGTCGGCCCATTTGCCCAGCGCGTACATATAGAATTCTTCGGCGGCGCGAACGGATTTTTCACTTTTTTCTATCCAAGGCGCGTTTTGCGGCTTTCTGACATCGGTTGCTTTTTTGAACCCGTCATCGTCCATAAACAGAGATTGTTCTTGGCGCATATTGGTTTCTTGGAAGATAAGCTTCGATCCTTTGTCCACGTCGCTTTCTATGGCTTCGGTTAAGGCCCTGCGTTGCGCGGCGACGGCATAGGAACAAGGCACGTTAATGGTTACATTTCTGCCGTGCTTGTTTTGCACCGTGACTGAAATAAGGCCGCGATAGGATTCTTCCGCGACAAGAGTTTTTACGGAATTAAAACAGTCTTGGGCGATACCGGCCCAGTCGTTAGATTGGATTTTTGCCGCATATTGCCGTTGCAATTGGCGGATGACTTCTTGGGCAGACATATGTTCCGCACCGCCCTGTGATGGAGACGATCCGGTTTCTTTGGGCCTAACCCAATCTGCTATTTTTTCGCGTATAGCCATTTTGCCCTTATCCGCCCTTAAAATTTTATTTCCATATAATTGCTGATTATTCTACCCCAAGATTGCGGCAAAGTCAATGAATGTTATCCTTTAAAGATATGATTATTAACAAAAACCCCCGCTTTTGGCGGGGGTTCAAGTATCATAAACCTATCAAGGTTTACATATTTCGGTTCTTAACCTAGGCGAACACGATTCCGGTGACGCGGTGGATTTTGGTGCCGGATTCCGGATCCAGGTCGATGGTTTCATCGGGGCTGGACAGGCGGCCGACAAGGCCGTTTTTGCCGCGTTCGACCGAAACCACTTCGGTTCTGCCGTCATTCATACGGATAACCGCCAAATCGCCGGGACGTGCGGGCAACACCGGATTCACATATAACAGCGATGCGACCGGAACGCGGGGTTCCATACGGGTGGTCGGCATGTAAACCGCGTAAGAATTGCGCACATTGATCAGCTGCGGCGGACGCGGGGCAAAAGCCTGCGGCGCGTTTTCATCCGATACAAAGCGGCCTTCGTTGCTGAAACTGCCCAATACGGGAAGATCCGCACGCGGGCTTGGGTTGTCGGCGGAAATCACCGCGCCGGAACCGCCGTATTTTAGGCGGTTGCCCATCAATTGTTCGGCCAATTCCGGCGACAGCAATTCTTCGGGGTCGCAACGCAGCGCCTTAGACAATACCGGCAAATGGTCGGTACGCAGGCGGCGAACGCCTTTTTCCAATTTGTGCAATTCGGAACGGGTAAGACCGGTCAATTCGGACATTTCCGAAAGCGACAAGCCGCGTTTCATGCGCCATTCCTTGATACGGTTCGGCACCAGGCCTTCGTCGGCGTCGGTGTCCCCGGATTTCTTTGCTAGTTTTGCTACAGCTCCCATTTCAGTCTCCTTTTCCATATACTTTTACTTCAATCGGTGTTGGGGTAAATGCTTTTGTTTAAACGCTATAATTGTATTTTGTACCCTCACAGGATTTAAGCGGCTTTTTAGGCAACTTTTTTTATTTCCTTACATAGCCTTTTAAACAGCAACCGCACTATAGACCCTATTATAAGATCTGCCAAGGAAAAAATGGACTTTTTCGGATATGAAACGATGTTTTTGAAATATTGTTTCGTTTCCGGGTGGGGCCAAATGACTGTAATGTAAAAACTATCAAAAAAGCGCGTGACTTTATGCGCCATTTAAGCTACAATCAATTTAAGATTGGTCTTAACTATTGGTTAACCATGGATTTTAAGGCCGATTCGCATAAAATAAAGGGCTAGGTATTTACGATTCAGGCAACATTCAGGGTACGTAACAAGGAGTATAGGAATATGAAAAACGAATTTAAAAATATGTGGCGCATTGTGGCTTTCGGCGTGATCGCCGCCGCCGTTCTGCTTTTGCCGCAAGAAGTTTGGGCGGGCGATCCTTTCGCTTCGGCTCAAGAAAAAGTATCTGATGCCTGGACCGAAGGCAAGAAAATCGTTTACATCATCGGCGGTATCGGCGCTTTGGCTTTGGGCGTTTTGGCCTTTTTTGGCCGTTTCAAATGGGCGACTTTCTTTGCGCTGGTCGGCGGTATCTTTATGATCGCGATCTTTGCAGAAATCTTGACCTACCTCGGTGGCGAAGGCGGATTGCTAGGCAACTAACCGCTCTATCGATTCAAACAAACCGCCGGCCAAAAGCCGGCGGTTTTATTTTGTGCATTTTCTGCACTATTGGTTCCTATCTCCCACAAAACCTTGATTTCTTGGGTTTTTTGAGGTAATATAAATAATACCCGTCTTGAAAACGGGATGCGCGGTGTGGGCCAACGAGCAAATAAAAACGGGCGGGACTGAAATCCATAATGAAAAAATCGCATGACATGTTCCGTACGGTTCTGGCTTGTCTTTTGACGGCGGCGATTTTGCTTATCCCCCAGGATGTTTGGGCGGCTGGGGCGAGCAGCGCGGATCCTTTTGCCAGCCTGAGAGAGAAAACCCTCGATGCCTATCTTCAAGGGCGCAGGATCGCCTATGTCATCAGCGGTCTTGGCGCGCTTAGCATCGGCGTCGGCGCCTTTTTCGGCCGTTTCAAATGGTCGACTTTTTTCGCGCTGATGGGCGGGCTTTTCATGATTTCGATTTTCGAGCAGATCGTGCATTGGCTTGGGGTGACGAGCACGCCATTTTCCCCTAGCGGCAGCAATAGATAAGTGCGCAGCAGTAGATAGCGGTGCAGCACGCACCGCGATCTTTTTCTGCGTATTCCCAGAAATGCCCTTTACCCTATAAGCTATACGCTATACGCTATTCCGGTAACTGAATTCGAATCCAGGATTTGTCCATGCCTCAACGCGTCATGCGATCCATCGCCACCCCCGCCCAGATGTTTTGGGCGCCGGTGGAAT
>CAYRVJ010000069.1:0-7657 GCA_964427785.1 uncultured Alphaproteobacteria bacterium
GATCAAACTATTGTTTTGCATCAATTTAATCCCGATATAGATATCGTCCTAAAGCGTTCTGAAATAAAGAATATTTGGCGCATTATTGGCTCGGCCGAGGGCGGATAATTCCTTTCAATTTTATCAAAAATTTATCATTTTATGGCTAAATGGTTTGTGGGTCCCAAAAGGCACATAAATTACATTATCCATGGATAAGAAAACAAAGAAAGACGCCTTGTCCAGCAGCGCGCCGCCTTATCCTTTGGCGTGGCCTGGCGGCTGGCCAAAGACAGAGGCGAAAGCGCGCTGGTCGCCGCGCAGCAATAGCGTCGATTTTGTTTCGGCGCGGGATTATGTGCTGAACGAACTTAAACCGCTTCGCGCCAGCAATATTTTGATTTCCAGCAACATACCCCTGAACAGCGACGGCTATCCATTTATAGAATTCATCGACCGGAAAATCGACGATCCTGGCGTTGCGGTTTTCTTTTTTATAGATGAAAAGCCTTATGCCCTGGCTTGCGACGCATGGGAATACCCCAAAGACAATTTGCGCGCTATCGGCAATACGCTTGGCCATATCAAGGCAACCGCAAGGAACGGCGCGCCATATTTTCTGGAAAAATTG
Organism: uncultured Alphaproteobacteria bacterium; assembly: GCA_964427785.1. Taxonomy (GTDB): domain Bacteria; phylum Pseudomonadota; class Alphaproteobacteria; order SHNJ01; family SHNJ01; genus CAYRVJ01. Next base: position 611 of record CAYRVJ010000069.1, read on the forward strand.
TTGTCTGCCTTTGCCGTCGATACGGATGGCATTCATTCCGCCCAGCCCAGAAAAGAAGATATCGACGAAAAACCTAAAACGCAGGAAAAGGAAATTGAACCGGAAAAATGGTGGCAGGTTTTGGGCGTTACCCCCGTCTCCAGCCTGACGGAAATCGAGGCGGCTTTCCGCATGCGCGCACGCGAAGCCCATCCTGACCGAGGCGGCAGCGCCGAAAAAATGCAAAGGCTGAACGAAGCCGTGGCCGAAGCAAGAAAACTGCTGAAAACCCGGCGCGCCCAGTCGGCCTAAGCGCCCACGGTGGCTTAATCATTATCCCCACAATAAACCTTGAATAAAACGGTCTTTTTTTGTATAAAAATCCAGCTATTATATGGCGGCCGTAGCTCAGTTGGCCAACCGTGAGGCTCCCTCGATACGCGCCTAAAAGGCGCTAATCAGAATGAATGGCCGAGCGGGAAATAAAAACTAAACAACGGAGCAAAAGCAGGCTATAAGTTCAACGTGATGGCGGCCGTAGCTCAGTTGGTTAGAGCGCCAGGTTGTGGTCCTGGATGTCGGGGGTTCAAGTCCCCTCGGTCGCCCCAAACCCCTTGATTATTTCAACTGTTATCTTTCAGGTCTGCCAAGTCCCTTGCCGCGCGGGTGCCGCGTATGCAAAGATTTAATTCTACCGGAAAAGCGTTTAATTCTTTGTAGAAAGGGGGCTATTTCCGTTGCGGGGGATTGCTCATTATAATCGGATTTGGCCCTTTCGCAAGCGTCTGAAATTAATCCAGGAAAATTTATATCGCTTTTGGCTAATTTTAAAAACATCCTTTCCATATGACCGCCAATACGAAGCGGGTTTTCGGCAATATTCTTTACATAGGACTTTAAAGAATCTGCAGCCAGATCGCTATCTTTGGTTTTTTGCAATTTTTCGGCGATAGTTTCGGCCAACATCAAAAACACCGCCTCGGCACAGCCGAAAGTTACAGTGGAATCGTCTGCCCAATTATTATCGCCAACCTTGGCAGCTTTGCTTCTGGATTTATCCAGATTTAAAATTTTAGAAAGCCTTTTTATTGTACCATGCTCATCCCCCGCAACGATCAAGCGGCCTTCACGGGCCATTTGCGATATGTGTGAATCCGCGGCCAAAAACGCTGCGACTTCATCCCCTGCCGTAGCATGCTCGACACCCAGTTTGTCTTTTAGAATGAACAGCCAAACATCCAAAAGTATTTCCAATGGATAATTTTTTGTATCCAAAGTCAATTGCCAGCCGCTGGACAAAGCCAATAAATTTTCTGCTATTTGACTGTAAACATTCTCTGCCTCGCTCTTTAAGCCGTCAACGAGGGAACTGTCTTTTCTACCCTGGTTACCCTGCCATGTGCTGCCCGGATCCATTGCGCGTGTTTCGTTATCATATATTCGTTTAACGCTGTCCTTGGTTGCAAGAGTAAAATCTTGGTAATAGCCCAATGCCTCGCAATGCAATCGGCAGCGTAAAATAGCGTTTGTAACGGCGGACTTGGCCACATCGCCCTTTTTATATAAAGCGTCCAGCAAATCGGCGGCTCTGGGGTCATGCGCTATACCCGAAGAAAGAAACAGCGGTAGAATTTTTTCTAGCATTTCTTGGGACAAGCCCGTGTCTTTATGGGCCGCCCGCGCCTTGAACGCATCGAATATGCCCCATTGCTTGCTGCGTTGAATTTCAAAAGCGGCGACTGTTGCAAGGTCAATGACCGTTTCCGGAGACAGGCTTAAGTTCGGCTGAAGCGCCCTTTTGCATGATGCAACAGGATCATAGACCGTCAACTCCTGCTCCCGGGGCTGATCCCAGTTTTTACGTGCAAAATCGGCAAGGACTTTTATATTGTCTAAATCTTTTTTGTTTGGCTGCAAGGTCGTACCCCTATTACTCTGTTTGCGGTAAGGATACGATAAAAGTGGCTTTGTGACAAGCCTGATAAATGCTAGGCGCTCGCCTTGAACCCTTGCCGTATGTGGGTTATTAACCCTTCCTGGGTTGGGTGTACGCCTTCTTGGCCTTGCTGCCATTGCGGCGGGGTTAAATAGCCGGTTTTTTCATGGTAGGCCTGCGCATCGCAGATCCGAAGAATCTCGTCGATATTGCGCCCCAGTGGCAAATCCTGCACCGACTGATACCGAATAACGCCGATGCGGTCTATAATAAAGGTTGCGCGCAGGGCCAATGATTCATTGACCAGAACACTGTACCCTTCCGCGATTTTGCCGCTTAAATCCGACACCAGCGGAAACTGCAAAGGCCCAGGCCCGCCATGTTCAAGCGGCAAACGCTTCCACATTTGGTGGCTTAGATGTGAATCAACGCCGACTGCGACCACTTGTATGCCGCGCTCCCGAAATTGGGGCATTATGCTGTTCAAGTAACCCAACTCCAAAGGACACAGATAGGAAAAATTCAAGGCATAGAAAAACACAACGCCGATCCGGTCGCGGATATAGCCATCGAGATCGAAATTATCCTTGGTGCTGCCATCCGGCATGATCGCCATGGCGGTAAAATTCGGCGCCGGGCGCCCAACCATTAAAGTCATGTTTATCTGCTCCCTCTATATGCGCCTGCCATTTGGAATGCGCTGCAATCATGCTCTTTCCGCATCGCGTGGGCTCTTTCATGGCCAAGGATCGGCTCAACATCCTCTGCAGCCAATAAAACAGCCCCTAAATTTCTACCAAAAGCCGCAATCTGTCCCTGTACAAAAAGCGCACCACGTAATTCTTGTCCCGGCACATGCGGCGTTAAAAAAAGCGCCAAGACATTCGAGGTTGTTACATAGCGCAAACATGTGCCGTCGCTAGCTTGAATATATTCCACAAGAATAGCGTAATTCAAGTCATTGGGGTCATCCGGATGTCCCCATAATTGACGCTTGCAAGGATAGCTTGTTCCATCAACTTCTTTGTGCCATCCATCATATTCTGTGCCAATGCGTTCATAGCTACGCAAACCTTTCAAAGCGCCGTAAATCGCTTGTGGATTTTCTCCTTGAAGATGACCAAGCACGGCTTCCAGCTGCTCTTGCGTTTCGATTACGGTTGGCTTTGCCGTAAATGGTTGCAAAACAGGATTTTGTCTTACGGTCAATCCCGCAAATTTTTCTGACATTTTACCCTCTCTCTTTTTATTTATATTTAAGCTGCGCGCTGCTTATTATCTTTTGCATGAACTTGCGCGCCAATAGAACAAGCAGCGCAATTTCCGCCAGCACAGCCGGCGCAACGTGCGGGCCTACCTGCAGTTGGATCTGGGCGCGGCTTGTTGTTTAAATCAACAACCCCAATCCTAAGATTGGAAATTCCAGATATTCCGCTGAGTCCAATACCGCCTATGGTTCTGGCCTTATCGCCGCAATTGCACGGCCCATCGCCATGTACCGCGCAAGCGCCGCGCACGGCGGGATCCCTGGGAATAGATTTTGCCGGGCCTTCTTCTTGTCTGGCAGGCTTATAGGCCGGATTTGCAGAAACAGTCACCACCGTCGGCGTGAAACCGGGCAAAGGGATTTCAGGATTTGCAGGCGGCGCAATTACAACCGGCTTTACAGGTTCAATCGGTTTTTGTTCTGTACGCACAGGCTCTGGTACAATAATAGGTTTTATGCCAGGTGAAACAGGAACCGGGGGAGTGTATAGCGGCGGTGTTTCTCTAGGTTTATCTGCGGTTGGCGTTGCCGGATTTTCGACACGCGGCTTAACTTGTTCTATAGGCGGCAGAAAATCTCGCGGGCCCGCACCGGGAGACGGCACTACAATTATTGGCGCTGGCTCTAAAGATCGCGGCTGTACCGGGAGCGCTGGAATATGAATTGCCCTTTCTTCTTCGCGTGGCAAGCGCGCCGCCGTCTCTTTAACCGAATCTACGGTTTTCATACTGCCTGTTGGTTGAGCCGGAACAAATTTTTCCCCTGCCACGGCATCGCGGGGAATAGTGATTTGAATAGAATCGTTACCCCTGCTTACCGGACGCGGCTCTGGAATAGCAGGCGCATTATCATTGCGGGCAGAAAATTCATGACGCGCGGGCGGCGCATATGCCTGAACGGTTTCTTGACGCGTTTCAAAAATCCTAGCCGGCTGTGGCGCAAGCCTGATATCGCGGCTGCTTTCCGGTCCCGAATTGTTTACGCTTGAATTAGGCTCTAATGGCCTTGGCTGCAAAGGAAAAGCGGTATCCTGGCGGATAGCGCCTAACAGTTCTCTTGGTTGTTCTGCAACACGGATAGGTTGCGGCACATCAACCCCGCGCAAGGCGGCAACAATTTGCGGGGCGGCAGATGGTTCTGTCCGATTGCGATCCGAAACATTTACAATAGTCTGCGCATTAGAATTCTGGACAGCTTGCGGCGTTTCCAAAGTCACGGCCCTGTTGCCCGCCGCTTGCGCTTGATGGGTCACGCTGTCTTGCAATTGAATCAAAGCCCGCTCGAAAGAAGGATTCAAGGGTAATTGCGGGCTATTTAAAATCGCCTGCAGCGTGGATTGCGTTCCGGCTATTTGGTTTTGCAGAACAGACACCGCTTGCGTCAATACTGCGGGATTCTGCCCGGGCGTCAATTGTTCGATAGCGCGCTGCAATTGCTGTGTCTGTGCGATGGCTTCCGGCATCGCCACTTGGCGCGCAGCAGTATTTAATTTTCCAGTGCGCAGCAAATCTTCGGCCGCTTGCCGGAAATTCAGGGCGGCGTTGGAAAGATTATTTAGCCATGGCGTTGCAATTTGAACGCCAACTTTTTGATAGGCCATCCAATCCATCATCGCGGGATCTTGGCGCACCGAATTTGCCACGGTCGCAATCGCCTGTCTTGTGCTGGCTTCGTTCACTATACTTTGTATGCCACGCTGCACTGTTCCATGATCCGCGCTTTGGAAAGTAGATAGAATTCTCTGCTCGGCGGACTCTAAACGGCGGAAGGCCTGAGTCAAAGCAGGGTTTGGCTGTTGGCCGCGCTGCTGCATATAACTTTGAGTCATCAGCAGCATATGAATGGTTCTGACCAACCATTCGGCTTGGCGCTTGCCCTCGAGGCTGTACAAACCGTCCGGGATCAAATCCAGCCAATTTTGCTCGAAGCTGCCGTCTATTCCCTGCATTGACAAAAGACGCAGCAGCTGATTCAGGTTTCCCGCCGATAAATTCTTTTTCCCTGCCAGCGCCGCCGCAGCTTCGCGCATGTCCTCTTCTTTTCCAGAGCGCAAAGCCTCAATGATTTTATTAAAATCAATCGGCTCGTTGCCGCCAGGACTTTTTGCGGCCATAGCTTTTTTATTGCTAACGCCGCGCAACGCCGCCATGGTGCGTTCGCTTTTATTGTTTCCGCCTGCATAATCGCCCAATGGAACCAAATTTTCTTCGGTTTCATCGGCAATATCAAAATCGGCAAATGCGGCAGTGTTTTTCATTTCAAGGCCATAAGCTTGGTGCAGAAGGAAGTTTAAATGTTATAATATAACACCCTACTACAAGCAAGGCATGCTAACGATTTTGGGATAAAATTTGTAAAAAATCTTTTAGAATTATTCTAAATTGATTGTTTTCAGGGCACAGAAAAACCCCGCATTTCTGCGGGGTTTAGCTTCATATCGAACCCTTCTGTAAATCTAGGCGGCCTTTGAATCGTCAGGAACCGTGCCGGCCGGGATATACTGCCCCTCGCCCATGCCGAAATCCTCGTCGAAAGCTTCTTCCCAGGAACCGATGGTCGCGGCCTTGGAATATTCCGTGGCGCGGTTTTCAAAGAAATTGGTATGCTCGATCGCGTTCAGCATTTCGTCCATCCAGGGCAGCGGATTTTTCGGGATGTTGTAAACGGCTTGCAATCCCAATTGCTGCAATCTGCGGTCGCCGATCCAGCGGATGTAATCCTTGACTTCTTGCGCGGTCAACCCTTCGACGCCGCCCATTTCAAAGGCCAGGTCGATGAAGGCGTCTTCGTGGTGGATGATGGTTTCGCAGGATTGCACCAATTCGCGTTTAAGTTTATCCGTCCATATTTCAGGATTTTCCTGGATAAAGGTGCGGAACAGGCGGATCACGTTGATGCAGTGCAAGGATTCGTCGCGCGCCGACCAGGACACGATTTGCCCCATGCCCTTCATTTTATTGAAGCGCGGGAAATTCAAAAGAATCGCGAAGGACGCGAAAAGCTGCAAGCCTTCGGTGAAGGCACCGAATACTGCCAAGGTTTTTGCGATCTCTTCTTTCGAATCGACGGTGAAATTCTGCATATAGTCGTATTTATCCTTCATTTCCTTGTATTTCAGGAAAGCGGAATATTCGACTTCGGGCATGCCGATGGTGTCGAGCAAATGCGAGTAGGCGGCGATATGCACGGTTTCGATATTGGAAAACGCCGACAACATCATCAAAACTTCGGTCGGGCAGAACACGCGCGAATAATGCTTCATATAGCAATTATTCACCTCGACATCCGCTTGGGTGAAAAAACGGAAAATTTGGGTTAGCAGATTTTGCTCTCCCGCGCTTAATTTTTTGCGCCAATCTTTTACGTCGTCGGCAAGCGGCACTTCTTCGGGAAGCCAATGGATGCGCTGCTGCGTCAGCCAGGCTTCATAAGCCCAAGGATAATGAAAAGGTTTATAGACGGGATTGGGGGTGAGGAGTCTGGACATGTTCAATACCTTTTGATCGTTGACGATTGACAGTATTTTAAACCTAAACCGCCAACCGTCAACCGTTAAACTGTCCACTGAATTATTGGCAGGCCAAACATTCCTCGTAATTATTCGCTGCAACCCGGTCATTGGCCACGGGGCGCACGGTGATCGGCGCTTGATCGTTGGCGGGCGCTGGATCGCCGATAATTTCCCTATCCTGCTGTGCCGCCGCCAAAGGATCGCCTTGCAGCGCGCCAGCGGTGACGTGGTTTTCGGCACGTTGAAGCGACAGCGACCGGCAATAATACAAGGATTTCACGCCGCGTTTCCAGGCCATAAAATGGATCTGGTGCAAATCGCGCTTGTGGATATTGGCGGGCAGGAAAATATTCA
>CAYRVJ010000070.1:0-7539 GCA_964427785.1 uncultured Alphaproteobacteria bacterium
ACATCGGCGGGGGAAAGATTGATCACGATGCGCTTGGCCGGAAGCGACAGCCCCATCGCCGCAAGCGCGGCGCGCACCCTTTCGCGCGATTCGCCGACCGCCTTGTCGGGCAGGCCGACGATAGTGAAAACCGGCATGCCGCCCGATGCGATCGAGGTCTGCACGTCGATCGGCAAAACCTCGATGCCCTGAAAGGCTATGGTTTTAATGCGCGTGACCATGGTTGTTTAGGCGGCCTTTTGTTTAAATTCTGCCTCTACCTTATCCCAAAAAACCGCCTTGGCGTCTATGCCGTTATGGCGCTCCAGCTCGCGGATGCCGGCGGGAGAGGTAACGTTTATTTCGGTGACATAACCGCCGATTGCGTCGATCCCGGTTAAAAACAAGCCTTTATCGCGCAAATGCGGCCCCAATATTTTGCAGATTTCCAAATCGCGCGGCGTCAATTCCCCGGCGAATTCATAGGCCATTTCCTGGCCAACGGTCCATTGGTTTCCGGCTCGGGGTTTGCGGTCGAAACAGCCGATTGGGTCGCCGTCGATCAGCAAAATTCTTCGGTCGCCTTGGGATATTTCAGGTAAAAATTTTTGCGCGATGACGGGAAGATTTTTGTCTTTTTCCACGGCATCGAAAACGCCATCCAGAGCTTCCCCGGCCCGCAGACGCCTAACATTTTTTCCGCCGAAAAGATAAAGCGGCTTTAGCACAATGTCTTTTTGCTGCGCCAAGAACTCTTTCAGCTTTTCCGCGTCGCGGGTAATCAATGTCGGCGGCGCAAGCTGCGGGAAATGCGTGACCCATAATTTTTCGGGATGTTCACGGATCGCAGATGGGTTGTTTATCACCCATGCGTCTTTTGCCGCATGATCCAGCAAATGCGTCATGGTGATATAGCCCATATCGAAGGGCGGGTCTTGGCGGATCAATATGACATCAACGGAATGCAAATCGAGCGTTGCGGAATCGCCCTCGCTATAAAAAGGGCTTTTGGAAAAATCCACGGAAATTTTCCGTGCAGTACAGACGGTCCTTCCACAATCAAGACTTAATGCGCCCGGCAGAAAATAGAATATTTCATGGCCGCGCGTTGTGGCTTCTTCGATCAGGGCCAGGCTGCTGCTCCATTCCGCATAATTTTTTGGAATGGCATCCATCTGCACGGCGATGCGCATATTATTCCCCTTTCACCCGGACATAGCTTTTGACGCGCTGGACATAGCCCAGCGATTTGGCGTGGTTTATCGCCTTGTCCAATTCCTGTTGCGATTGCGCGACGCCGATCATGTATACTACGCCGCGCACCACGTCGATGGCGTAGTTGACGGCATATATTTGATCGTCAAAAGTAAGCTTGGCGCGCAAATTGGCGTTAATGCGCGCATCGCGCGCCGTTTGCTGAATATCGGCGGATTCGGGGTCGATTTCGATTTCATTGATGACTTCTTTTACGCCGTCGACCTGCCAGGTTCTGCGCACCGCCTCTAATTGCTGCTGCGGCGTTGCGACATGCCCCGTTAAAAGCGCGCGCCCTTCGTGCACCGTCAGATTCAGGCGGCGGAACAATTCAAAATCGTAATCCGCCCAGGATTTTTGGATTTGCACCGACAGCGCGGCATCCTCGGCGGCTTGCTTTATGCCGCGTTCCTGCACCGCCGCCGTTCCCGCCGCCGCGCCCGCGCCCAGAATAATCCCGGCCGGCGAGCAAGCAGAAGCCAAAAGGCTGAAACCAGAAATCAGAAAGAGGCAAAAAAGCTTTTTCATTTTCTAAACCCCAACCCCTATAGCCTTTAAAATTGTCCCACATTCACGATATGCCTAGGCCAGCTATAGGGCGAAAATAAGACGCAATCGAATCGCGGCGCAAAACCGGCATATTTGCGGTTCTGCGCCAGGAAAATTTCAGCAGCGCCGAATATCCGCGCTTTTTGGCGCATCGTCACCGATTCTCCCGCGCTTAGCATATCGCCGCGCTTTTTGATTTCAACGAAGACCAAACAGCCGCCGCGCCGGACGATCAAATCTATTTCCCCTTGCTTCGCTTTTTGGCGCCTGGCTACGGGCCAATAGCCCTTGGCGAAAAGAAACAGCATCGCCAAAAATTCCAGCCAAAGGCCGGTTTTGTAATTCTTGCGCCCCCGTTCTTGCCTGGAAAAGGAATTCATGGAAATAAAGGTAAACCGCATCGCGCAAAGCGTAAAGGGTTTTTATCGGGGCCGGTTGACTGCAAACCTTACCTCTTAAACGCCTCGGTTGCCTTGACCAGCTCCGCGCAAATGCCGGATTCGTAAGCCGAATGCCCGGCATCGGGGATGATGCGCAAATCGGCCTTTGGCCAGCCCCGCTTTAAATCATGGGCCGATATGGCGGGACAAGGCATGTCATAGCGGCCCTGAACGATAATGCCGGGGATGTCGCGGATTTTTTCGATATTATCCAGGATATAATTTTCGGGCAGGAAAATATTGTTTTTGAAATAATGCGCCTCCATCCGCGCAAGCCCTATGGCCACCGTATCATTCATGAAATTTTGCACCAGGGTTGGATTGGGCAGCAATGTGGAACAAGCGCCTTCGTATTTGCTGTAATTTCTTGCGGCGGCAAGGGCGGAATCCTTGTTCTCGCTGAAAAGCCGCTTATGATAGGCGCTTAACAGATCGCCGCGCTCGGATTCTGGAATGATCGAGACGAATTCCTCCCAAGCTTCGGGAAAGACGTTGCGCATGCCGTAAAAAAACCAGTCGATTTCGGATTTGCGGCATAAAAATATGCCGCGCAAAATCAGGCCCGTTACCCGTGCGGGATGCATGATCGCATAAACAAGCGCCAGCGTGCTGCCCCACGATCCGCCGAAAACCAGCCAGTTTTCGATATCCAACATCCGGCGCAAGGTTTCGATGTCGGAAACCAAATGCTGGGTGGTGTTGTTCTTCGCCTCGCCCAAGGGCAGGGATTTCCCCGATCCTCTTTGATCGAACAAAATAATCCGGTAATGCGCGGGATCGAAAAACCGCCTGTGTTTGGGCGAAGTCCCCGCGCCCGGCCCGCCATGCAAAAACACGACCGGCACTCCGTTCGGGTTTCCGGATTGCTCCCAATACATTATGTGGGTATCATCCAGCGCCAGCATGCCGCTGTCATAAGGCTCGATCGGGGGATAGGTTTCTTGTCGCATCGTCTTGCACCTTTTTTGCTGCTTTTGGCGGCGCTGCTCGTCGCGGCGTGGCCCGCCTGGCCTTTGGAAAGTCAGGATAGCGGCCTGAAACCCGGCCCGCAAGCAAAAGTCCAAAGCGTGATCGACGGCGACACGCTGCTTTTGGAAAACGGGCGCGAGCTGCGCCTTGTGGGCATTCAGGCGCCCAAGCTGCCTTTGGGCCGCGCCGGATTCAAACCATGGCCGCTGGCCGAAGAATCCAAATCCTATCTGGCGCATCTTGTGGAAAATAAGGAATTGAAGATTTTTTTCGGCCAGGCGGCGCAAGACCGCCATGGACGGATTTTGGGACATGCTTATTTGCCGGACGGCGGATGGGTTCAGCAAGACATGCTGCGCGCGGGTTTGGCGCGGGTTTACACCTTTGCCGACAACCGCGCCCTTGCGGCGGAACTTTTATCGGCGGAACGCGAAGCGCGCAAAAAAAACGCCGGGATTTGGGCGGATGAATATTACGCGATCCGCAAGGCGGATAGGATCGGCAGGGAAGATTACGACAGTTTCCAGCTGGTTGAAGGCGTCGTGCGCGACGTTGCGGAAGTGAAAAAAGTTTTCTATTTGAATTTCGGCGCGGATTGGAAAAGCGATTTCACGGCGCAAATCCCTTTTTCCGCGCGCAAATTATTTTCGGCAGCGAAAATAAAGCCGAAAGATTTAAAAGGAAAACCGGTGCGTGTGCGCGGCTGGGTATATTTCAAAAACGGCGCGATGATCGATTTGACCCATCCCGAACAGCTTGAAATTTTAGCGCCTTAGCCGGGCAAATGAGCCCGTTTCCTCTTGTTAGCGAAAAAGAAACTTTTCTGTGTTAACCTTGATAAGATCGGGGTATAGCGCCTTGCCACGAAGGCAAGGATGCGGCACAGGAGGTGCTTTGGTTACGGGTTCGCTCCAAAAATTATGCATTAATATCAATAACATGGCTGCATTTTGCACGGCCCTGGTGCTGTGCGCCGTCAATTTAGGCCCGGCTTATGGTGCGCAAAACGCCGCCATATCCGCTTCGAATCTGTTTCCCGCCGTTTTCGCCCAAATCCAAACCTATCACCTGCGCCCGCCGCAAGCCGTGGATCTTGCCAGAAGCAGCTTCCGGCAAATTCAGAAAATCGATCCGCTTTTAGCTTTGGTTGAATCTTCGGACTTCTGGACGCTTCGCCGGGCCGGGCAGGCCATCGCGCAAATTCCCTTGCCGCAAAAAGCGGACACAGACGGATGGGCGAATATCGCTTTTGCGATTGTACAAGAAAGCCGCGAACACAGCCCCGATCTGCGCCGGGCCGATTTTTCGGAACTGCAGAAAACTATTCTGGGCGGGCTGGTAAAGGAATTGGATAAATATTCCCATATCAATCTTGCGTCGCGGCAAAAAGACGCCTCGATCCTCGCGGAAAAAAATGGGGGCCATGGCAGCATCGGCGTCACCGTCGCCGCGACCAGCGAGCAAGCCAAGGTGCATGGCATTTTGCCGGATAGCCCGGCGCAAAGCGCGCTTAAGATCGGCGACCGAATTTTGTCGGTCGATGGCGTTGCGGTTTCCGGCATGGACGCGAAAAAAATCGTGCGGCTTTTAAAGGGCGAGGCCGCAAGCCTTGCCGCGCTTAGGATCGAGCGTGCGGGCAGAGCCTTTACGCTGCATATACCGCGCGCCGAATTGCAAGAAAGCGGCGTCACGCTGACGCGCCAGGGCGATATCGCCATTATCAAATTGAAAAGATTCGGCGCGGGAAGCGCCGATAAGATCGCTTTTTCCCTGCGGCAAGAACAAGGCCTGCTGGGGACGATTTTGGATCTGCGGGGGAACAGGGGTGGCGTGCTAGAAGAAGCCGTCGCAATCGCCGATTTATTCCTTAAGGATGGGGAATTGATCGCGATGCGCGGCCGCCACCCCGACAGCAATTTTGATTTCAGCGCCAGGGCGCAATTCGGCGATTTCGATTTGCCGCTTGTGGTTTTGATCGACGGCGAAACCGCGTCCGCCGCCGAGGTTTTGGCCATAGCCTTGCGGCAAAACGGCAGGGCCGCCGTTATCGGCTCCCATTCCTATGGCAAAGGCGCGGTGCAACGCGCGGTTTATATCGAAGGCTTGGGACGGCTCGCTTTGACCTGGTCGGAACTATTCGCGCCGCAGGACGGCATGCAAATATCCGACCAAGGCCTAAGCCCGGATGTCTGCATGAACCCGATTCAATACGACAAAACCCCGCGCAATCCTGGGCCGGAGCCGGGCAAAGAAGTGATCTGGCTGCGCCGTGCGCCGCAAATCACCTGGAACAGCAAAACATGCCCCAAAGCGCCGCGCAAAGACCGCGCCGAGGATTTGGATTACGCCAAAACGCTGATCCTGGACAAGCAGCTGCATGCCGCGATTCTGGCGGATCAGCCGCTGCGCCTTGCCGGATTAGAATAAAAAAACCCCTATACCCTATACCCTAAACCCTATACCCTGCGCCCATGTTCGGGCTTTATATCCATTGGCCGTTTTGCAAATCGCGCTGCCCTTATTGCGATTACAACGCGCATGTGCGCGAACGCGTCGATGTGAACGCGTTCGGCGAAGCGCTTTTGACCGAGCTTGATTTTATGGCGCGCGAAGCTGGCGAACGCGTACTTACCAGCATTTTTTTCGGCGGCGGCACGCCGTCCTTGATGCCGGCACAACTGGTTGAAAAGCTGATCGCGCGCGCCGGCCAATATTTCAAATTCGCAAGCGATATCGAAATCACCCTCGAAGCCAATCCGACCAGCAGCGAGGCGGCGCATTTCAAAGATCTGCGACGCGCCGGGGTGGGCCGCCTGTCGATGGGAATCCAATCGCTCAACGACGCAGACTTAAAATTCTTAGGCCGAAGTCACAGCGCGGAGGAAGCCAAAAGCGCGGTATCCGTCGCGGCGGGAATATTTCCGCGCTATTCCTTCGATTTGATTTACGCGCGTCCGAACCAAAGTGTTGAATCCTGGACGGCGGAGCTGGAATCGGCGCTGGCTTTGGCGCGGGATCATTTTTCTTTTTATCAATTGTCGGTAGAGCCGCAAACCGCTTTTGCCATATCACACGCGCGCGGCGATTTTATTTTGCCGGACGACGATCACGCGGCAATGCTTTACGACGCGACGTTGGAAATTTTAGGCGCACGCGGATTTAACGCCTATGAAGTGTCGAGTTTCGCAAGGAACGGCGACGAATGCCGCCACAATCTATGCTATTGGCGTTACCACGATTATATCGGGGTGGGATGTGGCGCGCATGGGCGCGTTACCCTGGACGGGGAAAAATACGCTTCGCGCAACGTCAAAATGCCCGAGGCCTGGCAAAAAAAGGTCACGCAAGACGGAAATGGCAGGGAGAGTTTCGAAGCGATAGGCGCGAAAGACCGCGCGCTGGAAATGATCATGATGAATTTGCGCCTGCAGGAAGGCATCGACAAAAAAAGATTCGCCGCAGAATGCGGCGCGGATGTTTATCATTTCCTGGATCAAAAATCCTTGCCCGCGCTGATAGAGCAGGGGTTTCTAATCAACGAGCAATCCTCCCTGCGGACGACGGCCAAGGGCCGCAACTGCCTGAACGAGCTGACCGCAAGAATTATCCGCGCCGATTAATATCCCGCAAGCCCGCGCAAGCCGCTTTCGGTAACTTGATATAATGTCAATTGCCGTTCGGCGATGTTTTTTCCGTTGAACCGCATCGCGCCGTCGCGGCCCTGAACGGCGATTTGCCCGGCAAGCGGGCGGCGGCCTTGGTTCAGATCGCGCAAATACGCCCCCGCCCAAATCACCGCGTCATAGGCCAAAGAAGCCAGGGGCAAGGGCGGTTTTGCATAATAGCTTTTGTAATCGCCGTCGCCGCGCGCCAAAGCCGGAGAGCCGACGACCAAAGCGCCGCGCAGATTTTCATACCCCGCAAGATTGGTGTCCACAGAACCGCCTGCCAGCGCTACGATAAAGTTTTCCGCGCTAACATCTTCTTGCCGCATGGCGGCGTCCAAATTCGCCAATTGCGAAGATGGGGCGGAAAGGACGATCGCATGATAGGATTTTGCGTAACCGCCGCCGCCCTTGCCGTTTATGCTGTCCGCTATTTTCTTGAGGCCAAGCGCCATGGCGCGCGCATCCTGCGGCTGGAACCGGATTGCGCTTGTGACTTCGAAGGCGTGGTTTTGCGCGAATTGTTTGCTGAAATTTTCAACCTCTTTGCCATAGGCGCCGTCAGCCAGCAAAAGATGGACAAAACGCGTGCCGCGCGCGGTCAAATGGCTGTATAGCTGCGCCATTTCCGGCTGCGGCGCAAAGCCCATAATATAGGTATTGCCGCCCGCCTGCTGCCAATC
>CAYRVJ010000071.1:0-7435 GCA_964427785.1 uncultured Alphaproteobacteria bacterium
CCGCCTCGATAGCCGCGCCCAAAAGCGCGATGGCTTGATCGAGCAGCGACAGCCCGTCGCGCACCGACCCTTCGGCCGCTTGCGCCAGTATTTTCGCGGCATCGGGGCTTAGTTTGGTTCGCTCTTTAGCGGCGATATTTTGCAAATGCTGCGCCAGCTGTTCGGTTTCAAGGCGGCGCAAATCGAAACGCTGGCAGCGCGACAGCACGGTAACGGGCAATTTATGCGCCTCGGTCGTCGCGAAAATGAATTTGACCGATTCGGGCGGCTCTTCCAGCGTTTTCAAAAGCGCGTTGAAGGCGTTTTTCGACAGCATATGCACTTCGTCGATGATGTACACTTTGAACCGGGCGGATGCGGGTTTATAACGCACGCCGTCGATAATTTCGCGGATGTCGTCGACGCCGGTGCGCGAGGCGGCGTCCATTTCCAGAACGTCCAAATGGCGCGATTCGGCAATCGCCTTGCAATGTTCGCAAACGCTGCAGGGGGTTATGCTGGGGCCCTTTTCGCAATTCAGCGCCTTGGCGATGATGCGCGCGGTCGTGGTCTTGCCGATGCCGCGCAATCCGGTCAGCAAAAACGCATGCGCGATGCGGTTCAAGGCAAAGGCATTGGTCAAGGTCTGCACCAATACTTCCTGTCCCACCAGCTCGTCGAAATTGGACGGGCGGTATTTGCGCGCCAGGACGCGGTATTCGGTGTGCGGTGTGCGGTGTGCGGTGGACGGTTCGCTCATAAGCTTGCTTGCTGGTGAAATTTTTGATGACCAATTGTTAACAGTCAACTGTCGACTGCTAACCGAAAGTGGAAAGCCCGCCGCGACCCGCTGAAATTCGTTACGGCTGCTGCCTTTCGGCCCTGGCCGGGTTAGCGACACAAGCGTCCGGGCGGACTTTCCACCTTTATATATAGCAGGATTATGGGGAATGTCAGCCCAAGAATTAGAGCCAAAAATAGCGTAATTACCGCATCAAATGCCTTGCCGTTTCCAAATCTTCTGGCGTATCCACCGCAATCGGCAGGCGTTCGACTGCGGCGACATGGATTTGCAGGTTCAATTCCAGCGCGCGCAGCTGTTCCAGCTTTTCGCGTTTTTCCAATTCGCCCGGCGGGGCGGATATGAATTTCTGCAAGGCCGCGCGACGATAGGCGTAAATGCCGATGTGATGCCAGAAAGGCCCGCCATGGGGAATCGGCGATCTGCTGAAATAATGCGCCTGGGCTTGGGTTGCGGCATAAAAACTCATCGCGATTTTGACGATGTTGGGCTTTTGCGCTTCGGCCGGGTCTTGGATTTGAACGGCGGCTGTGCCG
The DNA here is from genome assembly GCA_964427785.1 of uncultured Alphaproteobacteria bacterium. Lineage (GTDB taxonomy): Bacteria > Pseudomonadota > Alphaproteobacteria > SHNJ01 > SHNJ01 > CAYRVJ01. Next base: position 1,318 of record CAYRVJ010000071.1, read on the forward strand.
ATATCGGCGTCTTGATTTTGCATCATATCCAAAATCGCGCGCAGCGTTTCGGCGCCGATATCCGGCAAATCGCCTTGCAGATTGACGATCATATCGAATTCCTGATGCGGGTCTATTTCTTGAAGAGCCGCCCAAATGCGGTCCGATCCCGAAGGCAAGTCGGGATCGGTCAAAACCGCCTTGCCGCCGATGGCGTGGATGCGATCCGCAATTTCGGAATCGCCCGCCGCCACGTAAACCGGTCCCAAATGCGCCGCCATCGCCCTTTCATAGACATGCTGGACCATCGGTTTGCCGTTAATATCCAAAAGCGGCTTATTCGGCAGGCGCGTCGCGGCCAGGCGCGAGGGGATAATGATGAGTGATTTACTGGGTTTTTGAGCCATAGCGGCCCTTATTTAGCCCAATCTGGGGGTAAAGTCACATCTTTTGCACAAGCTTTGATAAAGCCGGGACCGTATTTCAAGCCAGCCCTTTATGTTTAATGTTTTTTGCGCTATAGACGGGATCTGTCAATACCAAGGGCTATTTAATGGAAAACAATAAAATTCTTGCGGCGATTTTATGCGCCGGTTTGCTGTTGATGATCACGGGTTTTATCGCCGATGGGCTGATCCATCCCGAACCTTTAAAAGAAAACGCCTATAAGGTCGAAGTCGAAGAAACGCCTTCGGATACCGGCGCGCCGGCAGCGCCCAAGGTTCTGCCGCCCATAGGCCCGCTTTTGGCGTCCGGATCGGTCGAGGCCGGGCAGGCCGTCGCCAAGAAATGCGCCGTTTGCCACAGCTTCGAGCAAGGCGGCCCCAACCGCGTCGGCCCGAATTTGTGGAATGTGGTCAACGCGAAAAAAGCGCATTTGGACAATTTCGCTTATTCTCCCGCATTGAAAGCTGTGGGCGGCAATTGGGATTATGAATCCTTGAACCAATATCTTTACAAACCCGCGAAATTTATCCCCGGAAACAAAATGGTGTTTGCGGGCGTCGGCAATGATCAGGAACGCGCCAGCCTGATTTTATATCTGCGTTCGCTTTCATCCAATCCTGCCGCCTTGCCAAAATAGGTATCATTAAATGAATCTGGCCGCCCCAAAGCCATATCAAGTGCCGCTGGATTACATCAATTACGCCGAGCGTCTCGCCGACGAGGCGGCGATGCTGATCCGCCGCTATTACCGCCAGCGCCTGTCGGTCGACGCGAAGCCGGATTACTCGCCCGTCACCGCCGCCGACCAAGAGGCGGAATCGGCGATGCGCAAAATGATCGAGCGCGATTTCCCCGATCACGGCATTATCGGCGAGGAATACGGATCTTATAACCAGAACGCGGATTATGTCTGGGTGTTGGATCCCATTGACGGCACACGCGCCTTTATCACCGGAAAGCCCCTATTCGGCACATTGGTTGCGTTGTTGCATAAGTCGATCCCGATTATCGGCGTCATCAACCAGCCGATTTTGCGTGAAAGATGGGTCGGGGCCAAGGGCCGCCCGACAACCATGAACGGCATGCGCGTATCGACGCGCAAGCTGCCGGACATTAAAAGCGCGGTGCTAACCACGACATCTCCTGAAATGTTCCACTCGGATCAGGAAAGGGCTTGTTTTTCCCGGATTTGCCACGCGGTGCAAATGACCAATTACGGCGGCGATTGTTATTCCTATGGGCTTTTGGCGATGGGATATATTGATTTGATCGTCGAATCGGGTTTAAACATCCATGATTTCGCGGCGCTTTTACCCGTCGTCGAAGGCGCGGGCGGGTTTTTGACCGACTGGCAGGGCCGCTCGCTTACGGAAAAAATTGGCCAGCAAATTATTCAAAGCGACAAGCCGAAGGTGCGCACCCAAATTCTTGCCTGCGGCGATTTGGTGGTGCTGGAACAAGCGATAGGCTTGCTATCCCCGGCGCAATGATTACAATAACCTTTCACAACCGTGTCTAGTTATTCTTTTCCTTCCCACCGAATAGCCAAAGGTTCTTTTAATGCGCTTTTTTCAACCCTTTGCTGTCGCCGCCGCTCTGATCTGTTTCGCGATCCCCGCCTTTGCAGTAGAGAAAATCCCGCCCGTCCACGCCATCGCGATGCAGGGTTCGCCGAAATACGCCGCCGATTTCAAGCATTTCGATTACGCGAATCCAGATGCCGCCAAAGGCGGATCGGTCAAGCTTGCCGCGATCGGCAGCTTTGACAATTTAAATCCATTCATCTTAAAAGGAATTTCCGCAACCGGAATGGGGCTGACTTTCGACACGCTGCTTGTGTCTTCCAGCGACGAGGCCTTTACCGAATACGGGCTTTTGGCGGAATCCATCGAAATGCCCGCCGACCGGTCTTGGGTAATTTTCAATCTGCGCGAGCAAGCGAAATTCCACGACGGCAGCCCGGTTACGGCGCAAGACGTCGCATTCAGCTTTGAGACTTTTAAGACTAAGGGAACGCCGCAATTCCGCCTGTATTACGGCGGCGTAAAGAATGTAGAAATATTAGGACCGCTGCGGATAAAATTTACCTTCGGCAAGGGCGACAACCGCGAATTGCCGCTTATCATTGGCCAAATGCAGGTGGTTTCCAAGGCCTATTACCAAAAAGTCAAATTCGAAGAAACCACGCTGACCGCGCCCTTAGGCAGCGGCCCCTATATGGTCGAGCATGTCGATCCCGGCCGCGCCATTGTTTATAAACGCAATCCCGATTATTGGGGGCGCGATCTTGCGGTTAATAAGGGCCGGTATAATTTCGATTCCATCCGTTACGATTATTACCGCGACGGAAAAATTGCGCTCGAAGCGTTCAAATCCGGCGAATATGATTTCCGCCTGGAAAATATCGCAAAGGAATGGGCAACCTCGTATGATTTTCCGGCGGTGCATCAAAAGCTTGTGATCAAGGACGAAATCCGGCACGAATCGCCGACCGGCATGCAGGGATTCGCGATGAATACGCGCCGGCCTTTGTTCGCCGATCCTCTGGTGCGCGAGGCTTTGGGTTACGCTTTTGATTTTGAATGGGCCAACAAGGCGCTGTTTTTCGGCGCCTATACCCGCAGTCAAAGTTATTTTTCCAATTCCGAATTGGCGGCCACTGGTTTGCCGTCCGCCGAGGAGCTGAAGATTCTAGAGCCGTTCCGCCATTTGTTGCCCGAAGAAGTTTTTACCAAGGCTTACCAAGCGCCGCAAACCGACGGCAGCGGCAACATCAGGGCCAATCTGCGCTATGCCCAGCAATTGCTGGAACAGGCAGGCTGGGTTTTGGAAAACGATATTCTGGTTAAAAATGGAGAGCCGTTCCGATTCGAGATCGTCAGCAATAACCCGTCTTTCGAACGCGTGCTTTTGCCCTTCAAGAACAATTTGCAAAAACTGGGCGTCGATATGGCGATCCGCACCATGGATTCGGCGCAGTATCAAAAACGGATCGAGGATTTCGACTATGACATGACCGTCGTCGTCGTGCCGCAATCGCTTTCACCGGGCAATGAGCAGCGGAATTTTTGGTCCTCAGGCGCGGCAGACCAAAAAGGCAGCGACAATTATATGGGCATCAAAAGCCCAGTGGTCGATGCGCTGGTTGAAAAGATTATTGCCGCCACGACCCGCGAAGACCTGATCGCCTCCACCCGGGCTTTGGACCGCGTGCTGCTGTGGGGCCATTATGTGATCCCGAACTGGCATATACGCGTGCACCGCGTGGCGTACTGGGACAAATTCGCAAGGCCAAGAATCGAGCCGAAATATGCCCTGGGATTCTTGGACAATTGGTGGATAGACGCCGAAAAAGAACAAAGCCTTGCGGCGCGCAAGCTGAACCCGGAAAAGTCGCTTCTTCCGCACGACGAGGGCCGCACCCGGCATGGCTTGATCCTGCTTGCGGTTTTGGCGGCGGCGCTGTTTTGGGCGTACAAGAAAAACAGGAAAAAATCCTAGCATGCTGGCCTATATCATCCGCCGTTTGCTTTTGGTCATTCCGACGCTGCTGGGGATCATGGTTTTGAATTTCGCCATTATCCAAGCGGCGCCCGGCGGCCCGGTCGAGCAGATGATATCGCAATTAAAAGGAAAATCGGTCGACGCCACCGCAAGGATAAGCGGATCGACAGGCGAAGGCGGCGGCGCAAGCTATTCCGGCGCTGGCGCGGACAGCAAATATCGCGGCGCGCAGGGGCTTGACCCAGAGCTTATCGCAGAGATCGAAAAAATGTACGGCTTTGACAAGCCGCCGGTGGAACGCTTTTTCGAGATGATGCGCAAATATATTCTATTCGATTTCGGCGAAAGTTTTTTCCGCGACCGCAAGGTCACCGACCTGGTCTTGGAAAAAATGCCGGTTTCCATTTCCTTAGGCCTTTGGACCACGCTTTTGGTGTATTTGATTTCGATTCCCTTAGGCATCGCCAAGGCGCGGTGCGACGGCACGCCGTTCGATATTTGGACCAGCGCCGCCATCATCATCGGCTATGCGATACCAAGTTTTTTGTTCGCCATTCTTTTGGTGGTTTTGTTCGCCGGCGGCAGTTTTTGGAGCATTTTTCCGCTGCGCGGCCTGACGTCGGAAAACTTCGCGCAGATGGGATTTTTCGAACAGGCGCTGGATTATCTTTGGCATATCGCCTTGCCGGTTTTGGCGATGGTGATCGGCGGCTTCGCCTCGCTTGCCATGTTGACCAAAAATTCTTTTTTGGAAGAAATAAACAAGCAATATGTGCTGACCGCGCGCGCCAAGGGCGCGGGCGACGACAGGGTGCTTTATGGCCATGTGTTCCGCAACGCGATGTTGATCGTGGTTGCAGGTTTTCCGTCGGCCTTGATCGGAATCCTGTTTACCGGATCGCTTTTGATCGAGATTATTTTCTCGCTCGACGGGCTTGGGCTTTTGGGTTTTGAAGCCGCGATCAACCGCGATTACCCTTTGATGTTCGGCACGCTGTATTTTTTCACGCTTTTGGGGCTTGTGATGAATATCGTCGGCGATGTGATGTATACCATCATAGACCCAAGAATAGATTTTGAAAGCAGGGGGTAGGCGTGCGTTTTTCCCCCTTGCAGCAAAGGCGTTGGCAAAATTTTAAGGCGAATAGGCGCGGCTATTGGTCGTTGGTCATTTTTTCGGCCTTGTTTTTTCTAAGCCTTGCGGCCGAGCTGATCGCCAACGACAAACCGATTCTGGCGCGCTATGACGGAAAGCTGTTGTTTCCGGTTTTCCAAAATTATCCCGAAACCTATTTCGGCGGCGATTTCATGACCGAGACGGATTACCGCGATCCGCACATCGCCTCGCTAATCGAAAGCAAGGGCTGGATGATCTGGCCGCCAATTCCGTTTCATTACGACACGGTCAATTATAATCTGGCCCAGCCCGCCCCGTCGCCGCCCTCCCGCGAAAATTGGCTCGGCACCGACGATCAGGCGCGCGATGTCACAGCGCGGCTGATATACGGCTTTCGCATTTCGGTACTGTTCGGTCTGGCGCTGACGATCCTAAGTTCCTTGGTCGGAATATTGGCTGGCGCGGTGCAGGGGTATTTCGGCGGCAAGATCGATTTGATATTCCAGCGTTTTATGGAAATTTGGGGCGGGCTGCCGGTTTTATATTTGCTGATTATTCTTTCCAGTTTCGTCGCCCCGAATTTCTGGTGGCTTTTGGGGCTGATGCTGCTTTTTTCCTGGATGAGCCTTGTGGGCGTGGTGCGCGCCGAGTTCTTGCGGGTGCGCAATTTCGATTATGTCAAGGCGGCGCGCGCGCTCGGCGTCAAAGACTTCACTATCATGCTTCGCCATATCTTGCCGAACGCCATGGTGGCAAGCTTGACCTTTATGCCGTTTATTTTGAATGGGTCGATCACCACTTTGACTTCTCTGGATTTTCTGGGCTTCGGCTTGCCAGCGGGATCGCCATCCTTGGGCGAGCTTTTGGCGCAGGGCAAGAACAATTTGCAGGCGCCGTGGCTGGGCATCACCGCTTTTTTGACGCTGGCTTTCATGCTAAGCCTTTTGGTGTTCGTCGGCGAGGCGGTGCGCGACGCGTTTGATCCGCGCAAGGTGTGGAAATAAGCCATGACCGATAATCTTTTCAGCATCAAAGATCTGCATCTTGGGTTCACCCAAGGCGGCGTTTACC
>CAYRVJ010000072.1:0-7402 GCA_964427785.1 uncultured Alphaproteobacteria bacterium
TAAATACGATCCCAAAAAATACGCCGAGGCGAAAGAGGTCGAAAACCTGGTCGAAAGGCTGATGGGCAAAAAGCCCGAATTACGTCTTGCCTTTATCCAGGAAAACGCGCCGAAAGCAGGCGAGCTGGATATTTAATGCCCCGCCTCGTGCGCCGGGGCGTTTTCCTCCGCCCATAATTCCACGACGACCTTACCGGCCTTGGCGAATTCCAGCGTCAGGGGAATTTTATCGCCCGGCTTGATTTCCTTTTTAATACCGAACAACATAATATGGCGGCCTTTGGGGTTCATCGCCACGGGCTGGCCCTTTGGCAATTCCACCTTGGCTTCTTGGCGCATTTCATAGACATCGCCGTTTTTGACCGTATTGTGAAATTCGACTTTCTCCGCAACCGGGGTCGAGGCCGCAATCAGCGCGTCATCCGCGCCCCAATTCAACAACGGCATATAGGCCGCACCGACCTTCACGCCCTTTGGCACGGGCCGCATCCAGGCATGGCCGATTGTGATATCGCCTTGCTGATAGCTGTGGGCATAGGCCGCGAATGATAAAAGTAACAATGTCATCCCCGCGAAAGCGGGGATCCAGAGGCGGAAGAAACCGGTGCCTGCTGCCCTGGATTCCCGCTTTCGCGGGAATGACGGTAATGGTAACCAGGAAAATATTTTCATAAAATCTCCTTATTCAAAAGCTCTTGAATGGTTGCATCGTTGAATCCCAAAACATCTTTCAAAACTTGTTCCGTATGCTCGCCCAATCGCGGCGGGGGCAAGGACGCTCCTTTTCCCGCCAAACGGATCGGCGAGGCGACTTGCGGGATCGGCGTTCCGTCCGAACCCGTGATTTCGCCCGCAATACCGCGCGATTTCACCTGTGGGTTGCTAAAAACCTGTTTTAAATCATTGATCGGCCCGCCGGGAATATTTTCTTTTTCCAAAATCACCAGCCATTCGGATGTGGTTTTTTGATGCATCAAAACGGTAATCGCGCCGACCACGGTTTCGCGGTTGACGACGCGCGCCTGGTTGGTCGCAAAATGGGGATTCTTGATCCATTCCGGCTTTCCAGCAGCGTTGCAAAACCGCGCGAATTGATCGTCATTGCCGATGGCCAAAATCACATGCCCGTCCTTGGTGGCGAAAGCCTGATAGGGAACGATATTGGGATGCGCATTGCCAAGCCGTTTAGGCGCAACGCCGCTGACCAAATAATTCAACGCTTGATTCGCCATCATCGCAACGCCGACATCCAAAAGCGCCATGTCGATATAGGCCCCTTCGCCGCATTGCATGCGTTGCATCAAGGCCGCCTGAATCGCAACGGCGGAGTACATGCCGGTCATCACATCGACCAGCGCCACGCCGTCCTTCATCGGCATCCCGGCTGGCTCTCCCGTAACGCTCATCAGACCACAAAGGCCCTGGATCATAAAGTCATAGCCGGCCTTGTGGGCATAAGGGCCGTCCTGGCCAAAACCAGTAATGGAACAATAAACGATTTTTGGATTTATTTTTTTGAGCGATTCATAATCCAGCCCGTATTTTTTTAGGCCGCCTGCTTTAAAATTCTCAATCACCACATCGGATTTCGCCGCCAACGCTTGAACAATTTTCTGGCCTTCGGGCTTTGCGATATCCACCGCCACCGATTTTTTGCCGCGATTGGCGGATATGAAATAAGCCGACAGATCTGGAACGTCCCCTTCCCCCCGCGCCAGGGTTGGCGTGGCGGCTGGCGCGGATGGGGGGAAGGGCTGGGGATTTAAAAAAGGCGGCCCCCAATGGCGGGTATCGTCGCCCTCGCCCGGTTTTTCGATTTTTATGACCTCGGCCCCCAAATCCGCCAAAATCTGCGTGCACCACGGCCCTGCTAGCACGCGGGAAAGGTCGAGGATTCGTATGTTTTTAAGGGGTTTAGCCATAACACCTGTGTAGCCAATCATTGCGACAGGCACAAGAAACAAAAATTATTTCTTTAAAGGAAAAAATATGCTACAGGATTATTATGGGACCAAATATTAAAAAAATAGAAAGACGCATTAAGAAAAAATCAAATCGTCTAGAACATTTGTTTGGATTAACCGCAACACTTTGGCTGCTGGCTTGGGTGGCTATGCCAATCTTTGTGGCAATAAACGCAAACGGCGGTTGGCTAATAAAATCCTCATATGCAGTATGTGCTGTCCTAACTTGGCCCGTTCTTACCTTTACTGCAATTAGAATGAAATCAAGAATACAAAATCTGTTTCGCCGAAAAAAACCCGGCAAGCCAAAAACCATTGAACAAGCCAAAAAGCAACTTGCCGCAATTAAGAAAAAGAAAGCTTCAAAGCATGCCTCGCAAATGCGTGCCGTTTTTGTACAGCATTTGGCTGATAGCCAAATTCTTGCTCCCGAAATGGCGCATCCGGAGCATGTGGAAAATAAGAGTTACAGAAATCTTATACTTAGAAAAGGCGCTTATGATATTGCAAAAAATGCGTCAAGTGCCCTTGAGGCCAAATTTGAAGTCACTGTTCGCAAACTTAAAGAAAGCCCTACATTGGACGACATTTTGCCCAGACAATATTCTTCGGATGCAGACAAAACTCCATCGGACCGACTTTTGATCAATGCATTTCTAGAAGTTATTCCCATAATATGTAGTCGATTAGTAGTAGATATGATAAAAGAAGAAATGAAAGACACCCTAAACAAGGGATTCATACTTTGTTGCGGCTACAAAGACTTGTCGCAATATGCAAGCCGTATAGCGCACACAATGAACTGGACAAAAACCTTAAATGATTCAAGCGATTCCGATTGTTTTAATGACTTAAAGAACGATGAAGCGGCAGCGCGCCTAATATTTGATTTATTAAACTGTCGCACGCGCTTATGATTTCAAAAACAAATACTGTCATCTCGAGCGAATGCGAGATATCTCCAGACATAAGTTTGATTGCCATGCGTTTTTTGCCCTTTATCGCCATAATATTACTTGCCGCCTGCGCGACGCAGGCCAATTACAATGCCATGCTGCAAACATGGGTGGGCAAACATTCCGATCAATTGGTCGATGCCTGGGGCCCTCCCGACAGCGTGTATGAACGCAGCGATAAAACCAATTTGCTGACCTATCACAGCAGGCAGATCGTGCCCCATCCCTATGGCTATGCGGGGATGAGCCATCACCGGGGTTTGGGATTCGGCTTTTATCATGACTTCAACGATCCCGTGACCGAAACCCGTTTCTGCAAAACCACCTTTGGCGTGAACCGGCGCAATATCATTACCCATTACCAATATAGCGGCGATAGCTGTTATATTAGCGAGGAAGGAATGCAGCAAAAGGCGTATCCTGCTCCTGATACATCCAAATAATTTTCCTGTAAACTAAAACGCCGCGATCCCGGTAATCGCCCGGCCAAGGATCAGCGCGTGGATATCATGCGTGCCCTCGTAAGTATTTACCGATTCCAGATTCATCACATGCCGGATCACATGATATTCGTCGGCAATGCCGTTGCCACCATGCATATCGCGCGCGACGCGCGCTATGTCCAGCGCCTTGCCGCAATTATTGCGTTTCATCAGGCTGATCGCCTCGGGCGCCAATTTTCCTTCGTCTTTTAGACGCGCCAAACGTAAACAGCCATGCAGCCCCAGAGTGATTTCGGTTTGCATATCGGCGAGCTTTTTCTGGATCAATTGATTCGCCGCCAATGGCCGGCCGAATTGCTTGCGGTCCAGCGTATATTGCCTTGCCTGATGCCAGCAAAATTCCGCCGCCCCCAAAACGCCCCAGGCGATGCCGAACCGCGCATTGTTTAGGCATCCGAACGGGCCTTTTAGCCCTTTCACATTCGGCAGCAAATTTTCTTCTGGAACCATCACGCTGTCCATCACGATCATTCCGGTTTCACTGGCGCGCAGGGACATTTTTCCTTCTAATTTAGGGGCGCTTAAGCCCGTCATGCCCTTGTGCAGAATGAATCCGCGGATTTCATTGTTTTCGGATACCGATTTGGCCCAAACTATAAAAATATCGGCGATCGGCGAATTGGTGATCCAGGTTTTCGATCCGGTCAACAAATAGCCGCCATCGACCTTTTCAGCGCGGGTTTCCATACCACCCGGATCGCTGCCGTGATTCGGTTCGGTCAATCCGAAACAGCCGATCATTTCGCCGGTCGCAAGTTTGGGCAAATATTTTTTGCGCTGATCTTCGGTGCCATAGGCATAAATCGGATACATCACCAAGGACGATTGCACCGACATGGCGGAACGATAACCGCTATCCACCCGTTCCACTTCGCGCGCGATCAAGCCGTAACAAACGCTGTTCACGCCTGCGCAGCCATAGCCCTGTATGGTTGCGCCCAAAAAACCCATTTCGCCCATTTCATTCATGATTTCGCGGTGAAAGTGTTCGTCCCTAAAAGCATGCAGCACGCGCGGCATCAATTTATCTTGGCAAAAGGCATGCGCCTGTTCCATCACCATGCGCTCTTCTTCCGAGAGCGCGGCTTCGAAGGATAAAGGGTCTTCCCATTGAAATGCGATTTTGGACATGCGGTTTCCTTGTGCTTTCGTGCATATTATTTCATCCACCATTTAAAGCCAAGTGTGCTCAGCGAAAAACCGGTGTTTATTTCCCGGCTTGAGTATATATTCGACTTGTGCCAAGTTTAACCATGACCCGCATATCTTTGTTTTTTCTGCTGTTGCTTTATGCCGCGCCCGTTCTGGCCCAAGCCGGAATAGACGCCATATTGCCTTTGGATTTGAAAACTTACAGCTATTCGATTAACGAGGAAAACAAGTTCAAAGCCATGATAAAGCATGCGGTTCGCAGCCGCAGCAAAGACCCCCTGTTTTACCAGGCCAACAACGCGCAAAAGGAATTGGCCCGCAATCCGAATGATTTGGCCGCCAACGAGATTATGTGCGACGCCTATAAGCGCGCCGGATTCATGGCGGCGGCGACCAAACAATGCCGCAACGTGCTGAAAATAAACCCCGATTCCAGCCTTGCCAAAACCAATATCGCCGACATGTCTTTCCGCCAAGGCAAGACCGACGCGGCGGAACAATTGCTGAATCAAGTCTTGGCGACAGATCCCAATGACAGCCGCGCCAATATGGTTATGGCCGAAATCCAAAAAAGCCGGGGACATACCCAGCAAGGCCTGGCGCTGGCGCAAGAGGCGGCAAAATCAGATCCCAGCAGTGCAACATTAACGGGGCTTGGCAATTTGCAGGCCGGCGCAAGACAAGGCGCGCAAGCGGAACATTCCTATTTGCAGGCATTGACGCTGGATCCCAACAACGCCGAGGCTTTGGCGAATCTTGCCGATTATTACGCATCGCGCGGCGACATCGGACGGGCGGAAGAATTCGCCCAGCGCGCGGCGCGCAGCCAGAACGGCACGGCGCTAAGCAATTTTACCTTGGCATCCAGTTATGAAAGGCAAAATCGCCTTGCCGAAGCGAGGGTTTATTACGAAAAAGCCGTCGAACTTGATCCCAATTTCGCTTTGGGGTTGAAATCCCTGGGCGGTGTTTTGTTGAAATCGAACGAGGCTTATGCCGCCTTGAACGTCCTACAAAAGGCGCATCAATTGACGCCGCATGACGCGGGCATCAAAAACTCCATCGCGCAATGCTATAGGATACTGGGCAACAACCAAGCCGCCGCGCAATACGAAACGCCGCAAACGCAAATTTCCGCGCCGCAGAATCTGGCATCCCTGCCCGCGCCCCCAGCCCCGCCCGGCAAGCAATTGCGTATCGAGCAAGCCATTCATGCGGAATCCAAGGGCGATTTAGAATCCGCCCGCAGAATTTACGAATCGCTGGCCATTGAACAGCCCGAAAGCGCCGATAATTTTTTCAATCTGGCGCGCATTTACGGGCTGGCCCAGGATTGGGTCAACGCCACGCGTTTTTACCGGCACAGTTTGGATTTGAATCCGAAATTGGGGATGGCCTATGCCGAGCTTGCAAAAATCGACTGCTTTCAAGGACGGAAAGATGCCGCATGGGAAAATTATCGCAGCGCGCTAGGCGCGGGATTCATTGACAAGGAAGGCCAAAACCAGGCTTACTTAGGTCAGTATTGCCCCTTGCAACAAGGTTCACAGTAATTCGATGCCTTATTCCAAAAAAACCATAGGCTGGCGCGAATGGGTCGGCCTGCCCCAACTTGGCATTCCTTTATTAAAGGCCAAGATCGACACCGGCGCACGTACTTCGGCGTTGCACACCTATGCGCTGGAAACTTTCGATAAGGGCGGGGCATTATGGGTGCGTTTTCAGCTCCATCCCGTGCAAATGCGCGAAGACATCTCCATCACCGCCGAATCCCCCGTTCTGGACCGGCGATGGGTCACCGATTCCGGAGGACATCAAGAATACCGTTATGTGGTGCAAAGCGAATTGCAAATTAGCGGCCAGCTTTTTCCGGTCGAAATCACCCTAACCACGCGCGACACTATGCGATTCCGCATGTTGATCGGAAGGACGGCGCTGAACGGAAGATTCGTGGTGGACCCAGAAGTATCTTATGCCGGCGGCGAACATTCGAAATCGGAAATGATCCGCCATTACCGTAAAAAACAAGCGTCTTAGGTGAAATCATGCGCGTTGCGATAATGTCCCAAAACCCGCAGCTTTATTCCACCAAGCGTCTTTGTGAAGCTTTAGAAAAACGCAAACATAAAGTAAGGGTTATCAACCCTTTGCGATGCTATATGAATGTAACAGGCGAACGTCCTGAAATCCATTACCGGGGCGACGAGGTACTCAAAAACTTCGACGCGGTTATCCCCCGGATCGGCGCATCCATCACTTTTTACGGCCTTGCGGTTTTGCGCCAGCTGGAAATGATGGGCTTGCACAGCCTGAATTCGTCGGACGGATTCGCCCGCGCCCGTGACAAGCTACACTGCCTGCAATTGCTGTCCAAGGCAGGCATCGGCATGCCTATCACCGCCTTTGCCCGCGCGGCCGACGACATCGACGACGTCATCAAGATCGTCGGCGGGCCACCCGCCATCGTCAAGCTGATCGAAGGCACACAAGGCAAGGGCGTGGTGCTGGCCGAAACCCACAAAGCGGCGGCGTCGGTTATTCAGGCGTTCCAAGAACTTGACGCCAATATTCTTGTCCAAGAATTCATCAAAGAGGCGGGCGGCGCGGATTTGCGCTGTTTTGTCGTCGGCAACCATGTCGTCGCCGCCATGCAGCGCCAGGCAAAGGACGGGGAATTCCGCGCCAATCTGCATCGGGGCGGCAAGGCCGTAAACGCCGATATTTCTGAGCAAGAGCATCAAATGGCCGTGCTTGCCACAAAAACCCTGGGGTTGGGCGTCGCCGGGGTAGACCTGCTGCGCTCTAAACGCGGGCCATTGGTGCTGGA
>CAYRVJ010000073.1:0-7305 GCA_964427785.1 uncultured Alphaproteobacteria bacterium
TCGCGGCGATTTCCGCCTCGTGCGGCGTGCCGCGAATCAGCAATTGCACTTTTGTCCCGATGGCGGCAAAACCGGATTCAACATAGCCCATGGCGATGGGATGCTGCAAGGTCGGGCTGAAAGTGCCGCTGGTGATAACCCCTATTTTCTTGCCGGACCCATCCTGGATTTCAACGCCTTCGCGGGCGATAGCCCGGCCCACGGGTTTTATCCCGACGCGCTTTTTCAGGGGCTTATCTTGAAGCTGCTTTAAAACCGTGGCGCTTCCCGAAAAGCCGCCCTCGGTTTTGCGCCTTTTGCCGATTGTCCAGGAAAGCCCCGCCTCGACGGGCGTTGTTTTATCGTCCAAATCATGTCCGTAAAGGCATAACCCAGCTTCGAGCCGTAAAGTATCGCGCGCGCCAAGCCCGATCCAGGCCACGTCCTTTTGCGCCAAAAGAATTTGCGCGATGGCCGAGGCATGGCTGTCCGCGACCGATATTTCAAACCCGTCCTCGCCGGTATAACCAGAACGGCTTATGCCGACCGGAATACCATCGATTTCAAAAAATCCCATATGCATGAATTTCAATTCCACCGCCTTTGGCGCGAGTTTTGTCATCACCGCGGCGGCTTTTGGCCCTTGGATCGCAAGCAAGGCGTAATCTTCTTTGTAATGAATTTGCAAGCCTTTGGTTTTCTTGGCGATATATTCCAAATCCTGATGCTTGGTCGCGGCGTTTATCACAAGATAAAATTTTCCGTTGCCGTCATGCCCGATCATCAAGTCATCGAGGATGCAGCCCGCATCGTTCAACAGCACGCTATATTTCAATTGATAAGGGGGCAATTCCGCAAGATCGACCGGGATGACGGATTCCAGCGCCGCAGCCGCCCCCGCCCCTGTTATTTCCACTTGCCCCATATGCGACACATCGAACAACCCGGCATGATTCCTTGTGTGCAGATGTTCCTGCAAGACGCCCATGGGATATTGCACCGGCATTTCATATCCGGCAAAGGGCACGATTTTGGCGCCTGCGTCCAAATGAATTTTATAAAGAGGCGTGCGCAGCAAAGGATCGGGCGCGGATATCGCTGTTTTATTCATGATGACTGCCTTGTTCGAGGTGTTCTTCAAAACCGACCAGTACGCTCCAGTTTTTTTCGGCGGGCAAGGTCAAATCCAAAATGTCGGCGCTGTTTGCGGCAAGCGCGCTATCGGAAAATTCAACTTCGACCGCAACGCTTTGCTTAGCCACGACTTGCCCCGCTTCGTCGAGAACAACGGCGAAATAGCGCATATCTTGCGGCAAAGGGGTTTCCACTTTTTCCCGCACAGTTTCGATTAAAACACCCAAGGTCATCTGGACATCGCCGTCTTGTTCGACGCATTCGCCTGCAAGCCTTTGCAGGCGCAGCGACAAGCCGTCCTTTTCAATTTGCGCCGCGCTCTTCAAAACCCCGTAAGACGGGCAGGCCAGTTTTTGCGGCGTCTCGAAAGCCGAGTCTATGCCGCAGCCGGAAAGCAGAAAAACAAGGGTAAATATAAGGAAACGCATGGGTTGCCGGACTTTGTGAAAACACCTATATTGGACCGAAGATTAACCGAACGGAACGCATGACGCAAGAATTAACAATTTACCTGGCTGCCCCTCGCGGCTTTTGCGCCGGGGTGGACCGGGCCATTAAGATCGTGGAAAAGGCGCTCGATAAATACGGCGCCCCAGTCTATGTGCGCCACGAAATTGTCCATAACCGTTTCGTGGTCGAAAACCTGGAACGCAAAGGCGCTATTTTCGTCGAAGAAGTCGACGAAGCGCCGCAAGACCGCCCGATCGTCTTTTCCGCCCATGGCGTCGCCAAATCCGTACCCGCCCGGGCGCAACAGCGCGACATGCTGTTCATCGACGCCACCTGCCCGCTTGTCACCAAAGTACACAGAGAGGCGGAGCATTTACACCAAGACGGTTATCACATTATTATGATTGGCCATGCCGGGCATCCCGAAGTCGTCGGCACGCTGGGCCAGCTGCCGGATGGCGGCATTACCTTGATAGAAAATTTGCAGCAGGCGGAAAACATCGCCTTGCCCTATGACAAATTGGCTTATATCACCCAAACCACTTTGTCGGTGGACGACACTGCGGAAATCCTTGCCTGCCTGTCGCGGCGATTCCCCAAAATCAAAGGCCCGGCCAAAGAAGATATCTGTTACGCCACCACCAACCGGCAAGAGGCGGTCAAGGCAATCGCAGCGAAATGCGACGCCATGCTGGTCGTCGGCGCGCCGAATTCGTCGAACTCCTTGCGCCTGGTCGAGGTCGCGCAGCGCGCCGGATGCCCCAAAGCCGCCTTGATCCAAAGGGCTTCGGACATTGATTGGGATTGGGTTTCCGGCGTAAAGGCGCTGGGGATAACGGCGGGCGCGTCCGCGCCTGAAATACTGGTCGAAGAATTGATCGCCGCTTTCCGTTCGCGCTTTAAAATTTCTCTGCAAGAGGTTACAATCACCGAAGAACGGGTGGAATTCAAACTGCCCAAACAACTAGCCAGCTGAACGGGGCCAAGACATGACCACGCCGATAGCAGAACATGAATTGCAATGCCTGATGGTCGATTACCTAATCGGCCCCGCGCTGTCGATCCGCCCCGCCACCGAGGACGCATCGCAACAAATATTCGCGCTGGAAACCACAACCGGTTCTTATTTGCTGTATTTGTACGAGCCGGACGCGATGCCGCTTTTTACAAGCGAGGCGATGCGCCAGCTGAACGGGGCGAAGATATCCCCTTTTAAAGGCAGGCTGGCGATGATCTTCAAAAGCCCGGCCAACAGCAATAATTTCCTGCAATCCGGCGCGGCCTAATCCTTATGGCCGAACGCGTCAAAATTTATACCGACGGCGCCTGCAAGGGCAATCCCGGCCCGGGCGGATGGGCGGCGCTTTTGGTTTATAACGGCGTTGAAAAAGAATTGTCGGGGTTCGAGGCGCACACCACCAACAACCGCATGGAATTGATGGCGGCGATCATGGCGCTGGAATCCTTGAACCGCAAGGTAGCCGCCGATTTATATACCGACAGCCAATATGTCCGCCAAGGCATCACCGAATGGATCATGGCTTGGAAAAAAAACGGCTGGCGCAACGCGCAGAAAAAGCCGGTGCAAAATTCCGATCTCTGGCAGCGCCTGGACAAAGCCCGTCAGGATCACGACATCGCCTGGCATTGGGTCCGCGGCCATGCCGGCCATCCGGAAAATGAACGGGTGGACAGGCTTGCCAATCTGGCCATAGAAAACCGGGCTTAGTCTATCTTTGCCGTGCGGCATAGGGCGGCAAGGCTCTGCGGCCAATATGCGTGAGCATCGAATCGCCCACCGCAACACCCAGCATATAATCCTGGATTATTTGCGCCGGCGCCATTTTTATTTCTCTGATCCGCTTAGCGCTTCTTTCACCGCCGATTTCGTCAGCAATTCCGGCAAGGGCTTTCCTTGCGGGTTCGCCTTGCTGTAAACCGCGTTGAACGGAATGCCGTATCTGCCATGGCTTGCAAGATAAGTAGAAATCATAGGATCGGGACGCGTCCAATCGCCGCGCAGCAAAATCACATTCGGCGCGCGCAAAAGCGACTGGATTTCCAGATCGCTTAAAACCAAGCGGTCATTGACTTTGCAGGTCAAGCACCAATCGGCGGTGATATCGACGAACACGGTTTTATCCTGCGCCAACGCCGCGCCGATTTTATCGGCGGAAAATTCCTGCCATGGCAAAGCAGATTTCGAGGCGGAGCCGGATGCGGCCGACATGAAATGCGTCGCCGCGATCGCGCCGAGCCACAAGGCGGTCAAAAGCAGCAACAACGCCAAAATGCGGCGCAGCCCGTTCATCCATTTGCCGGGGCGCGGAAAGCGGTGCGCGATGCCGGGCCGCAGCGCGATCAAAAGGTAAGGTAAGGCAAGGCCCAGGCCCAGAAATGTGAATATCAAAAATATCTGCGCCGCGCCCTGCGACAAAGCGAATCCCAAGGCCGTTCCGACAAAAGGCGCCGAGCAAGGCGTCGCCATCACCGTTGCCAAGCAGCCGAGCAGGAAATCCCGGCCGAAACTATTGCGGCCCTTGTCCAGCCCAAGCGCGGCGTCCAGGCCCGAAACGAAACCGGGCATGCGGAATTCGAACAGCCCCCACATATTGGCGGCGAAAACCAGCATGATCGCGGTCATAACGATCAGGAAAGCGGGCGATTGGAACTGCACACCCCACCCCACTTGCCCGCCGGAAATTTTTACCGCGACCGCGATGGCCGCAAGCGCCCAAAAAGACGCGACAATGCCCATCGCGCCCGCGACAAAGCTGCGGCGTATATGCGCCTTGTCCTGGTCTTGCGCGTTCACCAGCTTGATGATTTTCAAGGACAGCACCGGCAGAACGCAGGGCATGAAATTCAAAATAAACCCGCCCAAAAGCGCGATCAAAACGATAACCAAATACCCGTAAGGCGCGCTTTCCGTCATGCGCGCCGGAATGGCGGCCCATTCCGCCGATTTGCTGGCCTTGTGGCTTGTGACCGTCACGGTGACCGGGGCATTCAGCAGTTTTTGGAAATCTTCTTTGTTTTGGATTATTATAGGCACGGTGAAATTCGCTTGGAGTCCGCCTTGGGAAAGGCTTGTTTTCGGACCTCCGAAAGCGATGGGCAGGGCGGATTCGACGAAAATATCCGGCTTATCGAAAGCAAAGGCCGACGCCGCCTGCACCTGCAGGGCGGGACTATCCTCGCTGCCGGAAATATTTATGGATGTTATAATCAAATCGCCCTGGTTTGTTTTGGTCGGCACAAGATCCGAGAACACCTCGATCCAATCTTTTTCCGGGCTGTTCAAATTCGCGCCCGGCGGCAATTCCATTTGAAAATTATATTGATAAGGAATGCAAATATCCGCGCAGGTCAGGTAATCGACCTTCGCCGCAAGCTTTGCGCCTTGGCCTTGTTTCGACCAGCGCAAGGTGATCGGCAAGACCACCTCGGCATTATAGCCTGCGGTTTCAATGCCGCTTTGCGAAAACCGCACCGGCGCGGGCCAATGGAAGTCCGCGCCCGCCAAATTTTCAGACCCCGTCCAATCTATGCGCGGCGGATATCCGGCGTCGCCAGGAGAGCGCCAATAGATATGCCAGCCGGGCACGGGCTTGAAATGAAGCCCGGCAGAAAGGCTTAGCCCGCTTCCGGCCGTCAAACTGGATGCGATCAGTCGCACCGAACCATGATCGTTTTGCGCCCATTCGGTCGCCGCCTGGCCCTGCGGGGATGCATAAATTTTACTGTCGGCGCGTATTTGCGCCATGGCACCAGCGGCGGAAAACAGCCAGATTGCCGCTAAAACCATAAGAAACAATAATTTTTTAGGATTTTTGAAAATGTGCATGAGCGAGAAGACTTTCCCAAGAAAAAGAAAAAACAAACCAATCCTTAATAAAGACAACCGTACAATAAGAATATACGGTATTATATATAAAGCGGCGTTATAAAACAGAATAAAAGGTAAGCAAAGCTTAGCATAGAATGCAGACCCCATTGCAGAATTTCCATGGCCCCAAAGACCCCCGCTATTTCGCCGGGCAGATCCTGATCGCCATGCCGCAAATGCCGGATTCCCGGTTCGATAAATGCGTGATTTTCCTGTGTGTCCACAATGCCGAAGGCGCGATGGGCATCGTTTTGAACCGGCAAAGCAATTCGATTTCCTATCCTGAATTGCTGCAGCAATTGGGCTTGCCGTCGCATATGGTGGACCCGAAAAAACCAGTATTCCACGGCGGCCCGGTGGAATCCAGCCGCGGGTTCGTTTTGCATTCCGACGAGCTTTCCCAAGAAAGCACTTTGCGGATTTGCGACGGGTTTTCATTGACCGCGACGGTCGATATCCTGCGCGCCATCGCGGAAGATCGCGGCCCGGACCAATCCATTTTGACCCTTGGCTATGCCGGATGGGGCCCTGGGCAATTGGAACAGGAATTCCAGCAAAACGCCTGGCTGACCGTCGATCCCGATGCGGCCCTTGTTTTCGACGCCAATACCGATACAAAATGGCTGCGGGCGATGAACAAGATCGGCATCCACATCGAGCATCTTTCCGGCGTCGCCGGCCACGCATAATAGTCGATAGTAAATAGTCGATGGTCGATAGGAAAACTCTATCGTCTATAGACTATAGACTAAATTTCTCCCATTCCTCGATGGCTTTTTGCGGCGCGACGGCGGCGATCGCGGGTTTCTGCGCCAGCACGAATTCCGCCGCCGCCCGAACGTCGCTTTTGCCGATGGCGTCGATCTGCCCGATGAATTCGGAAACCGGAACAAGCCGCCCATAGGTCAAAAAGCTTTGCGCCCAATATTCTGCGCGGGAAAAGCTTTGCTCCAGCCCCATTAGCAGCGCCGATTTGGCTTGCTGCTTGGCGCGCTCCAGCTCTTCGTCGGTGCATCCGTCGCTTAGCTTTTTCATTTCGTCTTCGACCACCTGGCGCAGCAGCGCGGCCGATTCCGGGCCTGTTCCCGCGTAAACTCCCAGAATCCCAGCATCGTCGACAGAAGAAATAAAGGAATAAACGCTATAGGCAAGGCCGCGCTTTTCCCGCACTTCTTGGAACAGCCGCGACGACGACGTCCCGCCCAAGATATTGCTCATCACCGAAAATTTATAATATTCGTTAGAATAGGTTCCGCAAGCCGGAAGCGCCAAAGCCAGATGCGCCTGTTCGGAATCCCGGACATCGAAAACGGGCATCGGCGTAAAGCCGCTGGGGCTTAAGGTTCCGGGGCGGTGCTGCGGCAGCGCGGCGAAATGAAGCTGCGCAAGATCGACAAGCCTTGCATGGTCAAGCTTGCCGGACGCGGAAATGACGATATTGCCATAGGCGTAATGCCGCGCCGCATAGTCTTTCAATTGGCCGGGCGTTATCGCGCGGATGATTTCCGCCTGGCCCAATATCTGCCGCCCCAAGGGCTGGTCGCCATAGGCGGCTTTTTGCAGATGGTCGAATACGATGTCGTCTGGCGTGTCGATGTTCTGCCCGATTTCCTGAATGATGACTTGCTTTTCCCGCTCCAATTCCAATTCCTGGAAAAGCGAATTTTGCAGGCAATCCCCGATAATGTCCGCCGCAAGGCCAAGATCCTTGGCCATCACGCGGGCGTAATAGGCAGTGTGCTCGCGGCTGGTATAGGCGTTGCTATATCCGCCGACATTTTCTATTTGCTCGGCGATCTGCCTGGCGCTGCGCCTTTGCGTGCCCTTGAACATCAT
The DNA here is from genome assembly GCA_964427785.1 of uncultured Alphaproteobacteria bacterium. GTDB lineage: Bacteria > Pseudomonadota > Alphaproteobacteria > SHNJ01 > SHNJ01 > CAYRVJ01. The sequence goes on from CAYRVJ010000073.1 coordinate 7,289, forward strand.
ATGTTCCAGCAAATGCG
>CAYRVJ010000074.1:0-2763 GCA_964427785.1 uncultured Alphaproteobacteria bacterium
GGAACCAAAGTCTTTTGCCTTTGGTTTATCACATACTCTACATCGAGTTTTCGGGACGGATTATACAGGAATCGGGCAAAAGCGCAAAGCCTATAGACAGGAGGGTAGTGACTCATTTTGACAAAAAAGGCTCATGGTGAGCTTGTCGAACCATGGGATTTGGTCGCCCATCCTTCGACAGGCTCAGGATGAGCTGTTGTGTATAGTCAAAATGAGTCATTACTGAGGGTATAGGGTTTAGTGTCATTCCGGGCTTGACCCGGAATCCATAAGCCCCGGAAGCTATAAGCTTTGTCCGCACAGAAAAAAGGGCTATGGATCCCCGCTTTCGCGGGGATGACAAAGAAATTGTGGGATTGGAATGACAACAACCAGGGGCTAGGAACTTCCCTAAACCCTATGCCCAAACCCCTAAACCCTTTAAAAAAGTTACTTCCGCAATCCAAGACGCTTGATCAAAGCTTCGTAGCGGCCTTGATCGGTGGATTTCAAATATTTCAAAATCCGGTTGCGGTTGTTGACCATGCCGATCAGGCCACGGCGGGAATGCACGTCTTTGACATGCGTTCCCAAATGGGCGGTCAGCTGGTTGATGTTTTCGGTCAAAAGCGCGACCTGGACTTCGGGCGATCCGGTATCGCCCTCTTTTTGCTGAAAATCTTTAATCAGCGATTGTTTTTTTGCTGCTTGCAGCGACATCGTAAAACCCCTTCTCGGTTAAAAATTATTATCCCATTATTATCCGGTGATTTTGACCGGCCGCAACAAGCCTTCTTCCAATTTGCACAAGGCGACCATGCGCCCCGATAACATTGCCCGGACGGTATCGCCGTCCTTTACGGGCTTGGAAAATGCTTGCGGACTGAACGCAACCACCCCCTGGCCTTGACGCAACAACTGCGCCTGTTCGCCGATCAATGCATAAGCCGGGATGTCGTCCAGCGCCGCGTCGATCGGCAACAGCATAGGGGGCAAAGGCATAGCCGCCGCCCCCTGGCCAGAGGCGTCTTTATGCCCGAATTCTTCCAGCAAATCCAGCGTTATTGCGCTTTTTTCGCCAAAAGGCCCGACCGAAAGCCTGCGAATGGCGGTCAAATGGCCGAAACACCCAAGATCTTGGCCCAAATCCCTGGCCAAGCCCCGCATATAGCTGCCCTTGCCGCAAGTCACCTCGAATTCCGCCTCGTCCGGGGAGAGCATGTTAACCAATTCGAACCGGTCGATGCGGATCGGACGTGGTTCCAATTCCACTTTTTTCCCGGCCCGCGCCAGATCATAGGCGCGCTCGCCATTTATTTTAACGGCCGAGAAATCGCAAGGCCGCTGCATAATATCGCCGCGATATTTCGGCAAAAGTTTCTCGATGTCTTGCCTTTCTGGACGGCGATCAGAGGTTGCGGTTATCTCGCCTTCGGAATCGTCGGTTGCGCGGGACTCTCCCCACTTTACGGTAAAACGATAGGATTTCGCGCTTTCCTGCAAATACAAAATGGTCTTGGTCGCCTTGCCCAAGGCCAGGGGCAAAACCCCCGTCGCCAAAGGATCAAGCGTTCCGGCATGGCCGATTTTTTCGGGGCGCAATAAATATTTTACCCTGCCGACCACCTGCGCCGAGGTCATACCTTGGGGCTTGTCGACATTCAACCAGCCGTTGATTTTTCTTTTGACGCGCCTTGTTTGCATTTTTTATAAACCGCCGGTAAATAATTCTTATCTGTCCCCTCCCCCTTGTGGGGAGGGTTAGGGTGGGGGTCACTTTCTTAGCTCAACTAAAATCATTTCCATGATTCCATCTATATTGTTTTTTACATCTGTATTCAAAAACCGCAATAGTCGGAATCCTTGCCGTTCAAGTTCATGCTGTTTCTCGCGATCTTTCAAAATCCGGCTTTCATTTTCATGAGAAAATCCATCCAATTCGACCGCGAGCTTATATTTCAAGCATATAAAATCGACATAATACCTACTTATTGGCTGCTGCTTGCGGAAATGAAATCCTTGCAATTTTAGCAAGCGCAGCTTGTTCCAAAATTCACGCTCGATGGGGCTTGCCTCTTGTCTTAGCTCTTTTGCGCGTTGGCGCTGTCTTCTTGATATTATCGAAGGCATACCCCCACCCTAACCCTCCCCACAAGGGGGAGGGAATTTCAAAAATGCTTCCTTGCGCTTCTTATCTTCCTCTATCAATTTCGCAATCTTTTCCGCCTGGGCAAAGGATTCATCCAGCTTGAATTCCACATTCGGCACGAATTGCAGTTTCACTGCGCGCGCCAAGGCCTTGCGGAAGAAAACCGCGCTGGATTTCAAATTGGACAGGATTTCCTTTTCGCGCTGGCCGCCCAAGGGCATGACATAGGCGGTGGCGTGGCGCAGATCGGGGCTGACCCTGACTTCGGTGACCGTTACCGGAACGCCGAAGGATTCGAATTCACGCACCTCGCCGCGCTGCAGCAGCGCCGCCAAGGCGTGGCGGATTTCTTCGCCGACGCGTAAATTTCTTCCCCCGGCCGAGGCTTTGTTATTGTTCTTTTTTCTCATTCTATTGTTCTTTACTTTTTCCTCTCCCATTTACGGGAGAGGCAGCGAAGCTTAGCGCAAAGCGCTTAGCGTAGCTAGGTGAGGGAAAAAGTCCCTTTATATCCCTCACCCCAACCATCTCCCGCTTGCGGGAGAGGGAGATTTTATTTTAAACACTATCTAAACTGCGCGCGATCGACTTGGTTTCATAACATTCGATCACATCGCCCGGCTTGATGTCGTCAT
>CAYRVJ010000074.1:2863-7220 GCA_964427785.1 uncultured Alphaproteobacteria bacterium
GCGATCGACTTGGTTTCATAACATTCGATCACATCGCCCGGCTTGATGTCGTCATAGCTTTCAAACGCCATGCCGCATTCAAAACCTTCTTTGACTTCCTTGACTTCGTCCTTGAAGCGTTTCAGGGTTTTCAGCGTTCCGGTGTGGATCACGGTGTTGTCGCGCAACAGGCGCACGCCCGCGCCGCGCTTGACCACGCCGGAAGTGACGTAACAGCCCGCCACCTTGCCCACCTTGGTGATATTGAACACATCGCGGATTTCGGCGTTTCCGATGATTTCTTCGCGCAATTCCGGCGACAACATGCCGGTCAGGGCCGCCTTGATATCGTCTACCACTTCGTAGATGATCGAATAATAGCGCAGATCGATATTGTCGCGCTTTACGATTTCCCGCGCCTGCGGGTTGGCGCGAACGTTGAATCCGACCACAATCGCCTTGGACGCGGCGGCAAGAGAGACATCCGATTCGGTAATGCCGCCGACGCCGGCATGCAGCACCTTGACCGCGACTTCGCCGGTCGACAATTTTTCCAAGGAATTGCGGATCGCCTCTAACGAGCCGTGCACGTCGGATTTGATCACCACGCCCAATTCCTTGACCTCTCCCGCCTGGATCTTGGCGAACATGTCTTCAAGGCTGTTGCGCGACGCGACGTTCTGCTTGTTGCGCGACACGTTGCGGCGGTGTTCGGAAATTTCGCGCGCGCGCTCTTCCGATTCCACCACCACGAAATCGTCGCCCGCGACCGGAGTTCCGTTCAACCCGACCACCTCGACCGGAATACCGGGGCCGCACGATACGACGTTATGGCCTTTGTCGTCTACCAGCGCGCGGACGCGTCCGGTTTCTTGGCCGGCGATGAAAATTTGCCCGACCTTTAACGTTCCATGCTGCACCAATACGGTGGCGACCGATCCTCTACCGCGCTCCAATTTCGCTTCAATCACGATGCCTTCGGCGTTGCGGTTCGGGTTGGCGCGCAGATTCATGATTTCGGCCTGCAGCAGGATCGCTTCTTCAAGCTTGTCCAGATTGCGCTTTTCCTTGGCCGATACCTCGACGGCGAGGATATCGCCGCCCATGGCCTCGGTGACGAGCTCATGGTTTAACAATTCCGTCAAAACACGCTGGGTGTTGGCGGCGGGCTTGTCTATCTTATTGACCGCGACGATGATCGGCGCCTTGGCCGCGCGCGCATGGCTGATCGCTTCGGCGGTTTGCTTCATCACGCCGTCATCGGCGGCGACGACCAGAACGACGATGTCGGTGGCGTTGGCGCCGCGTGCGCGCATTTCAGAAAAAGCCTCGTGGCCGGGGGTATCGATAAAGGTGATCTTCGCGCCGGAAGCCAGCGTGACGCAATACGCGCCGATATGTTGGGTGATGCCGCCCGCTTCGCCCGCCACGACGTCGGTCAGGCGCAAAGCGTCCAAAAGCGAGGTCTTGCCGTGATCGACATGGCCCATGATGGTGACCACCGGGGGACGCGGAACAAGATCCTGCTCTTGGTCTTCGCCGCCCTTAAGGCCGATTTCGACGTCTCCTTCGGTGACGCGCTTGATCTTGTGGCCGAATTCCTGAACGATCAGCTCGGCCGTGTCGGCGTCGATGCTCTGGGTGATGGTGGCCATGACGCCAAGTTTCATCAGCGATTTGACGACATCGGCGCCGCGTTCCGCCATACGGTTGGCCAATTCCTGCACCGTGATGGTTTCCGGCACGATGACTTCGCGCACCATTTTTTTGGACTCGGTGCTTTGCGCCATCATGCGCTTTTCTTTTTCGCGGGCGCGCTTGAACGACGCGATCGAACGCATCCGCTCGACGCCGTCTTCGCCTTCTCGCATAACTTCGGTCAAGGTCAACTTGCCGGTGCGCTGTTGGCGCAGCTCGTCGCGCTTATTGCCAACAGCCAGGGTTTTCTTAGGCTTGATGACGCCTTTGCGCTCTGCCGGCTCGTCGTCCGCGGGAACGCCGAGTCCGAGGCGTTTTTGCGGCACTGTGATTTCGGGCTGATCTGCGGCGCCTTTTTTAGATTCGGATTCGGTTTTGCGGCGCTGTTCGTCTTCTCGGCGCATTGCGGCTTCGGCTTCTTCTTGCTTTTGCGCTTCCAGTTCCGCTTGCTTGCGCAGATATTCTTCTTCGAGGCTTTTGCGAACGGAAGTGTCCGTGCCCGCACCGGCGGAGCTTAGCGCCTTGACCCTGGCGGCGCGTTCTTCTTCGGTCAATATCCTTCCCGATTCTTGTCCGCGCGGCTGTTCCGTTGGCTGCGGTTTCGGCGGCGGAATATCCTCTGGCTGTGCCGAAGGCGCGGCGGAAGGCTTTAAAACCAGCTTGCGCTTGACTTCGACCGTCACCGTTTTGGTGCGGCCTTGCGAAAAGCTTTGCTTGATTTTTCCGGCCTCGACCGTTTTGGTCAGCTCGAGCCGCGAGGAGGATAACGTCAGCGGCTTTTTCTTGCCGTCGTCGTCCTGGTCTGTTCCTTGCGTCATATTGCTCACCTGTTTCTTTTCCACGCTCATTATCGCTCCAAAATTGGCCGTCTCTGCGCCTAAGCCTGTACAGCTTCCTTGGCGGCATTATTGCCGCCGGCGGTTTCGAACCATCCCGCCCGCGCCTGCATGATCCATGCTTCGGCTTGATCCTTGGACAGGCCGCAATCCTTGGCGATGTCCAAAAGCTCGTCGGTGGCAAGATCGCCCAGATCGTCGACGGATTTAACCCCGCCGCGCCCCAAGGCCGCCATGATTTGATCGGTCATGCCGGGATAGGCCAGTATTTCTTCGGACACGCCCGCTTCTTTCCATTCGGCGCGCAGCTTTTCGCTTTGCGTTTCGATAAAGGTGGCGGCGCGCTGGCGCAATTCCTGCGCCACGTCCTCGCTGAATCCTTCGATCGATTGCAAAGTTTCAACAGGAACCGAGGCGATGTCCTCGACCGTGGCAAAGCCTTCGGAAACCAGCAAATGCGCAATGACGTCGTCGATGTCCAAAGCTTCGATGAAAAGCTTGGAGCGGGTCTTGTATTCTTCGGTGCGGCGTTCGGATTCTTCGGCTTCGGTCATGATGTCGATGTTCCAGCCGGTCAGAATCGATGCCAAGCGCACATTCTGCCCGCGCCGTCCGATGGCAAGGCTAAGCTGTTCGTCTGGAACCACGACTTCGATGCGTTTCGCGTCCTCGTCCAAAACCACTTTCGCGACTTCGGCGGGCGACAGCGCGTTGACCACCAGCGTCGCAGGATCTTGCGACCAGGGGATAATATCCACTTTTTCGCCCTGCAATTCGTTGACCACGGCCTGAACCCTGCTGCCGCGCATGCCGACGCAAGCGCCGACCGGGTCGATATTGCTGTCGCGGGAATAGACCGAAATCTTGGCCCTGCTGCCGGGATCGCGGGCGACGGATTTGATTTCGATGACGCCCTCGTAAATTTCCGGCACTTCCTGGGCGAACAGCTTCGCCATGAATTGCGGATGGGTGCGGGACAGGAATATTTGCGGGCCTTTCAGCTCTTTGCGCACGTCATAGATATAGGCGCGCACGCGGTCGTCCTTGCGGTAATTTTCGCGCGGAATCATTTCTTCGCGCTTTAAAACGGCTTCGGTGCCGCGTCCAAGATCCAGGATCACATGGCCGAATTCGGTGCGCTTGATCGGGCCATAGATGATCTCGCCGATCTTGTCCTTGAATTCGCTGAACTGGCGTTCGCGCTCGGCGTCGCGCACGCGGTTGACGATGACTTGCTTTGCGGTTTGCGCGGCGATGCGGCCGAAATCGACGGGCGGCAGCGGCTCGATGATGAAATCGCCGACGGCATAGGATTTGTTTATTTTTTGCGCGTTGGCAAGAGAGATCTGCTCCGCCTCGTTTTCGACGGTTTCAACCACGGCGCGGTAGCGCGCCTGGCTGACGGCGCCGCTTTCGCGGTCGATATTGGCGCGAATGTCGTGTTCATAGCCGTATTTGGAACGCGCGGCTTTTTGAATCGCCTGTTCCATCGCCGTGATGACGTCTTCGCGGTCGATGCCTTTTTCCCTGGCGACGCTGTCCGCGACTTGCAATAATTGTCCTGCTACCACTTCCATAAGATGACCTCTTGCTTGTGAACCTTACTTGAACTTCTTCCCTTGTTAAACCGCCGAAACGCCGGCCTTTTGTCCGGATTTGGACGGCGGCGGCTTTTTTCCGCCGCTTTTCGACATCTGTTTCGGCGCCAAAAGCTTTTCGGCGCGCGATAAATTCGCCTCGCGGATAGAATCGAACGGCAACGTCACTTTTTCGCCGTCTTGATCCAGCGTAACCCCTTCTTCGTCCGCCGCCAAAATCGTCCCCTTGAATCTTTTGCGCGGGGC
>CAYRVJ010000075.1:0-7209 GCA_964427785.1 uncultured Alphaproteobacteria bacterium
TCGCCCGCAGCGACGAAGAAGCCAAAACCCAAGCCGCCGCCATCAAGGCCGGCAAACCCCTGGGCGCTATGCCGCCCGCCAGCGCCGACGATGCGGCGGAACGCCAAGAACGCGCCCCGCGCAAGACAAAGGGCAAAAAGGCGGATATGGATGCCGCTGAACCGGAAGCCGAAGCCACCGCCGAGTAAGTTTTTGGTGTTAAGCGTATAGTGCTTGGGACCATGGGGATTACGGGGATAATCTCGACAGTGACTCATTTTGACAAAAAGGCTCATCATGGTGAGCTTGTCGAACCATGGGATTTGGTCGCCCATCCTTCGACAGGCTCAGGATGAGCTGTTGTGTATTGTCAAAATGAGTCATTACTGTAATTCCAATGACCCTGGACACTAAACGCTAAACCCTTTACACTTTCGGAATGTCAAACGTCGAAGCTTTCCGCAATCCTATCCTAGGCAGCCCGCTGGCCGTGCCCAAAGCGGCTAACAGCCTGGTTCCGTCCACCGATGAAAATCCCGGAAAGTTCCGCGTCATGCCGCACAGCTTCGACGCCGAACAAGGGCTTTTGGGCGCGATCATGGTCAATAACCAGGCCTATGAAAAAGTATCCGATTTTCTTTTGCCCGAACATTTCATGCACGGCCTGCATGCGCGGCTTTTCGACGCGATGGTCAAGCTGATCGAACGCGGTCAGCTGGCCAACCCCGTCACTTTGAAACCGCTTTTTGAAAACGACCAGGACATGATCGACCTGGGTGGGCCGACTTATATGGTGCGGCTGGCCTCGTCGATCACCGCCGTCGTCAATATCGCCGATTACGGCCACCTGGTTTACGATTTACATTTGCGCCGCAAGCTGATTTCCATCGGCGAGGATATGGTCAACGAATCCTATCAGCCAAAACCCGCGACCACAGCGACCGACCAGATCGAGGCGACCGAACAAAGGCTTTTCGAGCTTTCCAAAAGCGGCCATGCCGATGGCGGATTCATCACTTTCGATACCGCGCTCGACCGCGCCAAGCAGGCCGCAGAGGCCGCATATAAACGCGACGGCAAAATCGCGGGCGTGACCACGTCCTTTATCGACTTGGACAAAAAACTGGGCGGCTTGCACAATTCCGATTTGATTATTCTCGCCGGCCGCCCGTCGATGGGCAAAACCGCGCTTGCGACCAATATCGGTTTCAACGTCGCGCGCCGTGCCATGGACCAAAGCATGGAAAAAGACGACCGCAAAACGGTTGCGTTCTTTTCCCTTGAAATGTCGGCGGAGCAATTGGCCAACCGTATCATTTCCGAAGAAGCGGGCGTCTCGTCCGACCGCATCCGGCGCGGCGACATGCGCAAGGACGAATTCCACCGCGTCATCGACGCGGTCAACGAGCTTAGCCGCATTCCGTTTTTCATCGACGACACCGCCGCACTTTCGATCAGCGCGCTGCGCACCCGCGCCCGCCGCCTGGCGCGGCAGACCAATTTGGGCCTTATTATCATCGACTATTTGCAATTGATGACCATGCCCGGCGGCATCAGCCGCCCCGACAACCGCGTGCAAGAAGTGTCCGAAATCTCGCGCGGCCTGAAAGCCATCGCCAAAGAACTGAGCGTTCCCGTCATCGCCCTGTCGCAGCTGTCGCGCCAAGTTGAATCGCGCGACGACAAGCGCCCGCAACTGTCCGATTTGCGCGAATCTGGTTCCATCGAACAAGATGCCGACGTGGTGATGTTCGTATACCGCGAAGCTTATTATTATGAACGCACCGAGCCGAAAAATCCCAGAGCCGACGAAAGCGAAGGCGAATTTTACGCCCGCGCAGACACCTGGCGGCAGCAATTGGAAAAAATCAAAAATCACGCCGAAGTCATCGTGGCGAAACAGCGTCACGGCCCTATCGGCAGCGTCGATCTGCATTTCAACCCGGAAACCACAAAATTTACCAACTATGCACGCATTGAGGGCGAATAACCCTGCACCCTTGGCCGCACCGGAATCGACAACCGGCCCCCGGCTGACGGTCGATCTTGGCGCGCTTATTGAAAATTATCATTTTATAAAAAAGCATGTTGCGCCATCGGTTCTTGCCGCCGTGGTCAAGGCCGACGCCTATGGGCTTGGCATGCACGAAGTCGCGCCAGCCCTGGCCAAAAGCGGCTGCAAGGATTTTTTCGTCGCCTGGCTGGAAGAAGGCGTCGCCTTGCGCGCCGCGCTGCGCGACGAGCGGATTTTCGTGCTGCATGGGGTTCTTCCCGGAACGGCGCAGGACGCGTATCAAAACAATCTGATTCCCGTGATCAATCATCTCGGCCAGCTGGAAGAAGCGGCTTCTTATGCGCGCAAAGTGGGGAAAAAACTCCCCATCGCGCTGCATGTCGATAGCGGCCTAAACCGACTGGGCATGCCGCAAGCCGAGTATGAAAAATTGGCGCAAAACCTTTCCTTGATGGACGGGTTGGATTTGACCTTGATCCTAAGCCATTTGGCGATCCCCGCCGTCGCGCAAAACCCTGTCAACACCGCGCAGCTAGCGGCCTTCCTGCACGCCTTGCAAATCCTGCCCAAGGCCAAGGCCAGCTTGGCCGCGTCCAGCGGATCGTTTTTGGGCAAGGAATACAGTTTCGATATGGTGCGGGTGGGATCATCGCTTTACGGCATGAATCCCGTCCCCAACAAGCCGAATCCCATGCGCGCCGTGGTCACCTTGGAATTTCCGGTGTTGCAAATCCAAGAAATTCCCGTGGGCCAGGCCGTCGGCTATGGCTGCACCTTTAAGACAGAACGCGTCACGCGGCTTGCCACATTGGGCGGCGGATTTTCCGACGGCTATATGCGCAGCCTTTCCAATTCGGGAAGCATTTGGATCGGCGATTACAAATGCCCCGTCGTCGGGCGTGTTTCGATGGATTTGATCACCGTCGATATCACCGATATTCCAAATCACACCATTGAACCCGGCCAGATGGTCGCCATCCTGCATGACCATTACACCGTCAATCATTTGGCGGGCGACGCCAAGACGCGCACCACCGAGATATTGTGCGGCCTTGGACGCAAACCCAAGCGGCGGTATGTTGGTTAAATGAAGATTTCAAAATAGTGTAATTCCAACAGAGCGTGGGCGACGAGGGATATCCAGATATAAAGCCTTATATTCGGCGATTCATTGCCGGAGTTTATCCTGAGCCTGCCGAAGGACTCGAAATGACAGCGCCCATACCACCGACTCATCCTGAGTAGCCTCGTCGCAGCCAAAGGCGAAGACGGGCGTATCGAAGGATCGGCAGCAAAATCCCCGCCCCAAAATTGCTTCGGCAATTTTGACCCCCCCACAAGGGGAGGGTATTTGCTTGCTGCCAGCCGCTTGTTAGGCTTTGGCGCGTTGTTTTTGCTGCAATCTCGCGCAAACAAGGTTGGCGCCGATAATCCCGGCACCACCGATCAGCAGCGGCGATGCGACAATCGCAACCCGCGTGGATTCGCTGACAATGCCATGCGCCGCGCCGCCGGATTGGGTTACGGAATCGGCGAAAGACACCGACACCGATTGCGCCCAAGGATTCAAGGCGCGCACGAAAAACGGCCCCATAACGCCCAAAAGCGCGCAGGACAGAACGCTTATTACAATACGGTCATTCACTCTCGTGGTCATGAAAACTCCTAGCCTCTAATCAAAATTCGCTAGATATCCTATCCCTAGCCTGCTAAAAAGTCCAGATGCCTCAAATTATTGAAATCCTATCCAATATTGGCCGCACCTTCCTGCATTTCCTGGGCGCCGTTGGCCGTCTGGCCATATTCACCGGCCAGGCGGTGCGGGCCTGTTTTGTCGGGCCGTTCTATCCGCATTTGATCTGGCGGCAGATCGTCGATATCGGCTATTACTCCCTACCCGTCGTGGGCTTGACTTGCGCCTTTTCCGGCATGGTTTTGGCGCTGCAATCCTATACCGGATTCGCGCGATTTTCCGCCGAGGGCGCGGTTGCGACGGTCGTGGTTTTATCCATGACGCGCGAATTGGCGCCCGTGCTTGCGGGGCTGATGGTCGCGGGCCGCATCGGCGCCGCCATGGCCGCAGAAATCGGCACGATGCGCGTCACCGAACAGATCGACGCTTTGACCACCCTTTCCACCAAGCCGATGCATTATCTGGTCGCGCCGCGTTTGATCGCGGGCGTCACCATGCTGCCGCTTTTGGTTTTGATCGGCGATATCATCGGCGTGTTCGGCGGCTATATCATCGGCGTGTACAAGCTGGATTTCAACGCCGCGACCTATTTGAAAAACACTTTCGATTTCTTGGAATTCCAGGACGTGTTTTCCGGCCTGGTCAAGGCATCGGTGTTCGGATTCCTGATTACCTTGATGGGATGCTATAACGGCTATAACTCCAAGGGCGGCGCGCAAGGCGTGGGATCGGCCACCACCAACGCGGTGGTTTCTTCCTCGATCCTGATTTTGATTTTCAATTATCTGATTACAGAAATGTTTTTCGCAAGATGACCCAACCCAAAATTCAGATCCGCGATTTATATAAATCCTTTGGCTCTAAAAAAGTTCTGCAGGGCCTAAACCTGGATATCGCCGCAGGGGAATCGGTCGTCGTCATCGGCGGGTCGGGCAGCGGCAAATCAGTTTTGCTGAAATGCGTCCTGGGCATCGTCACGCCCGATTCCGGCAGCATCCAGGTGGATGGCATCGAAATCACCAAGCTGCGCGGCGAAGAACGCCAGCAAATGCTAAAAAAATTCGGCATGCTGTTCCAGGGATCGGCCCTGTTCGATTCGCTTCCCGTTTGGGAGAACATCGGATTCGGCCTGATGCAGGGCCATGGGGTGGAACGCGGCGAGGCTAAAAAAATTGCCGTGCAAAAATTGGCGCAAGTGGGATTGCCCGAACAGACCGCGAATTTATATCCCGCCGAGCTGTCGGGCGGGATGCAAAAGCGCGTCAGCCTGGCCCGCGCGATTGCGGCAAAGCCGGAAATCATTTTCTTTGACGAGCCAACAACAGGCCTCGATCCGATCATGGCGGATGTCATCAACAATCTGATCCGCAAACTGGTCAAGGAACTTGGCGCGACCGCTTTGTCCATTACTCATGATATGGCCAGCGTGCGCAAAATCGCCGATAGGGTCGCGATGCTGTACCAAGGCAAAATCATCTGGCATGGCGATGTCAAAACCATCGACAAAAGCGGCAATGATTTCGTCGATCAATTCATCCATGGCCGTGCCGAAGGCCCGATAGAGATGGCGGTTAAAGTCGCCTGATTCATTTTTTTAGCAATATCCTTTTAAAATCAAAGGATTAATAAATATCCTTAAAAGATATTTGAGTTGCTTTGTTTGTCAAAAATATTTAAAATAAGAAAATGTCTAAAACATTGCGCGAAATCGACGCGGCAATTGATGCCGCGCAAGAGTTGAGCCTTGAAAGTATCGCCTGGGTTACAGAAACTTACCCAGAGCTATGCATATTGCCTATCGTTCTACCGAGCGAGGCCGAGCTCAGACAACAATATTTACGGCAATTTCCCTGGCTCGAAGATAAATCACTTGCTGATGATAATCATATTCATGATGACGCTCCGCGGGACAGCATTGAAACCAGGGTCCAGCACATAACGTCTCTAACGAGAACGGCGACAAGACTTTTAGAATTGGTGTTCTATAAATATCCTAAAACAGTTGGCTGTCATATCTCCCCCAGCACATATAAAGACCGCCCTATAAATTTTATTTCGGCTTTAATCAACTTAGAAGGAAATGATCAACTGGCAGAAAACATTGCCAAACAAGTTTTCTTGGGCATTGTATTACACGAATTAGGCCATGCCGTTCACGCATATGAATTAGCGAAAACCGAAAAAAAATCAGACAAAGCGGAATCCGAGCTGCTTGCCGAAAGCTTTGCAGACTGTGCCTTACGTAATTTTGGTATGAGGGTTTTCAATTCTAATATAAATTTTGTTTCCAGCAGTTACGAATCATGTTTTGACTATTGTTATTTTCTAATCTCACCCGATGTCAGCAGAGCATACTGGGCGGAAAGACAAAAAAAAGGAAAAAATCTTAGCGCAAAAGAAATTTTTGATGCGATCACCCCCATCGTTGAAAGCGCCGAAACAAAAGAAAAAATAGCCGCATGGAATGAATGCGCCCCCAAAATCAGGCAATTATTGGCCCAAGGCTTGCCGTTGGAATTCATTATAGCGTATTTGATCCCCGATCAAGGCCCACAAGGAAAACTTCGCGATTTATTGTGGGATCACAAAGAATCAGAGATTATGAAAACGCTTTCTTTGTTGAGTCATGATGATGGATATGGTCTCTATTACAATCCTTTTGACGATTCAGACCAAAACCACCGCGCCATAAAAATGGAATATCTGCGGCTTGGGCATTATCTTTTACAAAACGGATATGCTGCGTTATTCGAAGATGTTATCAAACACCAAGAATTTCGGCTTTCCTGCGGCAATCCTTTAGGTTATTGCACGGAGGGTTTAAAAGCCATGAAATCTGCATTTCATGATTCTAACAGCCCTAAGCCGCCTTTATCGCGTGATCCAAGCTTAGTCAATGATTATTGCGCCGCTTTCTTAGACATAGGGCCGAATTTTAAAATGCTAGCGCATGATGCACAATTTTATTTATTCCGCTTGGAAAATCCAGATTTCACAAACCGTTCCAAAGAAATTAAACAATATGCCTTGCCAGAATCCGTCACACAGGCGCAAATAAATATTCCTTCTACTGACCCATCCTTTGGCTTTTTCCATCGGTCTTGTGGGGGCAAGGAATTGTTTGATTACGGTAAATTAGCGAGATTATTTGACATATGCTCCGCTCGTTACGCTGAAACCACAACCCTTTACGCCAGAATAGACAGACTTTTGAGGTTTAGAGGCTAGTAAATCAGCTAAGGTCGCTGGATTCTTGTCATCCCGAACGAATGTGAGGGATCACAAAGTATAAAGCCTTATGTCTGGCGATTCCTCGGCTGCCGCCTCGGAATGACAATAGAATCAACTCGACTTATATGCCAACCGCGTTATAATTTCCAAATGGCCCGCGACAAAACCACCTATATCTGCCAATCCTGCGGCAGCTCTTATCCCAAATGGGCGGGGCGGTGCGAGGCTTGCGGCGGATGGAATTCCCTGGTCGAAGAATTGGCCCCGGCCAAAAACACCCAATTTTCCCGCA
>CAYRVJ010000076.1:0-3090 GCA_964427785.1 uncultured Alphaproteobacteria bacterium
CAATCCCATGATCCGCTGCCGGGTGATGCCGTTCAAAAACGTGCTATTCGGCTTTGGCGTATAGACGACGCCGCCTTTGGCGTAAAACAAATTGGTAGATGCGAATTCCGCGACATTGCCTTCCAAATCCAGCGCCAGTGCCGTGTCGAATCCTTTTGCTTTTGCTTCGCCTTGCATCAAATGCACATTGGCGTAAAGCCCGACTGCCTTGGCGGTGGTTGGCGCGCTGCGCGGGTCCGGCTTGCGGTAAGAAGACAGGCAAGCGGTAAAGGTCAATTTCGGCCAGGGCAGAACCATCGCGGCGAGCGAGAAATGCACGTGATCCGCCTCGGCCAGGGTGATGCCTTTTTGCGCCCAAAGCTGCGGCCTGACATAAAGCAGCGCGTCCTTTGGAAATTTTTTGACCGCTTGCCAGGCTGTATCCACGATTTCATTCGTCGTTATGGACGGATTCAATTTCAATCGGCGCGCCGATTCGATCACCCTCGCGCAATGCAGTTCGACATCCGGGAAAACGCCTTCGAAATAGCGCGCGCCGTCGAACACGTTGCATCCCAGCCAGGCGCCTTGATCCATCGAGCGCAGCATCAAGGGATTGCCTTGGCTTTCGTCTTCTCCGGTGAACCATTTGCCCTGGCTGTCCCCGGCAAAGCGGATATAAGTGACAAGATTATTCATCGGGAAAAACTCTCAGGGAAATTTTTAGGAATAAATAGAAAAAGAATTAGCTGGCGTTATCCGGCGGGATGATTTTGCAATCCCATTTTTTCTTTTTCAGATTGTCGCAGGCGGCTTCCGCCTGTTCCGAATAAAGCGAGGAGAGCCGGGCGCGATAAAGTTTTTTCTTGCCCACGGCGATCGGGGTCACCTTGATGTCGGCGTGCAGCAGATGCGGAGAAGTTTTTTGCGCCGCCTTGGCAATTTTCACCGCTTGCTTTTGATTTTTATAGGCGCCGACTTGCAGCTGCCATTCAGGTATTTTGCCCGGAGCCGAATCGGCAGCCGGCGTTACAGGGCTTGAGCCTTGCGCAAGGTTTGCCTGGGCAATGGGCGGGATCCCTGCGACGTCGGACGAAGACGCGGTTTCCGTGGTTTTCATGACCGGATAGGCGGCATAGGCCTTGCCGATGCCAATGCGGTCAAAGCCGTAATCCAAAAGCTCTTGCATTTGCCGGTCACGCCAGGCGGAAGTCTTGCCGCCGATGACGACGCCAATCAGCCTTTTGCCGCCGCGTTCCGCCGACGCGACCAAATTAAAACCCGATGCGCGGATATAGCCGGTCTTGATGCCGTCGATGCCGGGGTAAGCACCCAGCAATTTATTGTGATTGTCCAATTTCTGCCCGCGATAGACATAGGATTCGGTGTTGAACATTTTATAATAATCCGGGAAATCGCGGATCAGGCTTTGCGCCAAAACGCCCATGTCGCGGGCTGTGGTCAGCTGGCCACGTGCGGGCAGTCCGGACGCGTTACGAAAAGTGCTGCGGCTCATGCCCAAGGACTTGGCTTTTTGGGTCATGGCTTGGGCGAATTTTACTTCGGTATCGGAATGGGCCTCGGCCAGGGCGGTCGCCATATCGTTGGCCGAGCGGGTGATCAAAGCCATTGCCGCATCCTTGACCGTAATGGTATCGCCCTTGCGCAATCCTAGTTTAGAAGGCGGCTGGCCGGCGGCGCGCTTGGACACCTTGATTTTGCGATCCCATTTCCATTCTTCTTTTTTGACCTTGTCGAACACCATGTAAAGCGTCATCATTTTGGTCAAAGAGGCGGGGTGGCGGTATAAATGCTGGTCGTGTTCGTAGATCACCTCGCCGCTATGGGCATCGAACACCATGGCCGAATAGGGGGCCGCTTGGGCCGGGGCTAAATGCGCGGCAAAGAGCGCCAAAATGCAAAAAAAGACGGCCAAGCGCAGCTTTTTTAGAAAAACCGGTGTAATCGCGTTAAAAACCATCGCCCTCGACCATTTTAATTTTTTAGGGTTAAATCAACAACAAGCGGGGAATATCTTCTAATCCTACTATATCTAGGCAAAGACGCCAAAAAAATTAACGATTTTCAAAAAATTTATGTATAGCTTGTAACAGTTTATCGAATATTTACTTAAAATTCCCTAAAAACAAAGAAAGAGCAATTATTTTTGCACTGCACAATTTTACTTGACAAGTCATTGACATATCATTATATGTTTAAATGCTGCAACGCACAATTTCTGTTGCGGGATGGCCATAAAGCCCTACATAGTTTTCCACTGCATGTGGATAATGTGGACAACTTTGTCGCTAGACCGTAACTAAAGGCTGATAATCAGCAAAATAGAGGCCACCGCCAATAGTCAGATAGTAAAGGAGAAATACCATGGCTGCAAAGAAAACCAAATCTAAGAGCGCGAAAAGCTCTAAGACCACCAAAAGCTTCGAGCAAGCTTTTGCAAATGGCAAAAACCAATTTGAAACCGCGGGCAAAGGCTTTGAAAAAGCCATGCGCTCCCAGGCCGAAAAGGCCGGTGCGGCTTTATATCAAGGATACGAGGAAATCAACTCTTTGGGCAAAGAAAGCCTGGACGCTTTCGTTGAAAGCGGCAGCTTGCTGGCCCAGGGTTGCGAGGAAATCAACCGCGCCGTTATCGGCTATGCCCAGCAATCTTTGGAAAGCGGCGTCAGCACCTACAAAAGCTTGATGGATTGCAAATCGATCGAAGACATTATCGAACTGCAAACCAGCTTTGCCAAGAACTTCTTTGAAAATGTGATGACCGAAGGGTCCCGCATTTCGGAAATGTCCTTGCGCGTTGCCAACGAAGCGTTCGAGCCGATCCGCGACCGCGCCACGGCGACCGTCGATAAAATTATCAAATCGACCGCCGCTTAACTTATTTATAACTTTAAATCTAAATACTAAGGCCCTGAGCAATCAGGGCCTTTTTATTTGTTTAAATGCCGCACTGGGCCGGGAATAAAATGCGGCTTCCGCCCTTGCCTTTATCAAATTGGTAACCATGCTATATAATAATTAATAAACAGGATGCGGCATACCATGTTCATGATGGCAGATCACAACGACAACGACTCGCATAAAAACCCG
>CAYRVJ010000076.1:3190-7196 GCA_964427785.1 uncultured Alphaproteobacteria bacterium
GCATACCATGTTCATGATGGCAGATCACAACGACAACGACTCGCATAAAAACCCGGATCGTGCGGCGGACAATGCCGGATCTGCTAACCCTGGCCTCGTGCTTAAAACCCGGCCCAAAACCAAAAAACCTTCGATGTACAAGGTTTTGCTGTTGAACGACGATTACACCCCGATGGAATTTGTGGTGCATGTGCTGGAGCGGTTTTTTAATAAGGCGCATGAGGAAGCCACCCAGTTGATGCTCGAAGTCCATAGCAAAGGCGTTGCCGCCTGCGGCATATTCACCCATGAGGTGGCGGAAACCAAGGTGGCGATGGTGATGGATTGTGCAAGGGCCAACCAGCATCCGCTGCAATGCACGATGGAAAAAGAGTAAACAAAGGATTCACAAGACATGCTGTCCAAGAACCTTGAAAAAACGCTGCACCGGGCCATCAACATCGCGGGCGAATACCGCCATGAATTCGCGACGTTGGAACATCTGCTTCTGGCGCTGTGCGAGGACAACGACGCGGTATCGGTCTTGCGCGCTTGCGGGGTCGATATAGGCAGGCTGCATTCCGATCTCAATGATCACATCACCGAAATATTATCGGGCCTGCAATCCGGCTTGATCGCCGAGGCCAAGCCGACGGTCAGCTTTCAGCGCGTGATTCAGCGCTCGGTGATCCATGTGCAGTCGTCGGGCAGGGCCGAAGTGACCGGCGCCAATGTGCTGGTCGCCATGTTCAACGAACGGGAATCTTTTGCGGTCTATTTCTTGATGCAACAAGGCATGACGCGATTCGATGCGATCAATTATCTGTCGCACGGCATCGCCAAATCCCCAGGGCGAAACAAGCCCAAGCGGCCAAGCGGCGTAGAAGACGATGGCGCGGAAACGGCTGCCGACGGCGAAGGCGGCTTGTCGCTTTACTGCGTCGATTTGAACAAAAAAGCATTGGACGGCAGGATCGATCCCTTGATCGGCCGCGACGCGGAGCTGGAACGCATGATCCAAATCCTTTGCCGCAGAACCAAAAACAATCCGCTTTTGGTGGGCGATCCCGGCGTGGGCAAAACCGCCATTGTCGAAGGCTTGGCGCTGAACATCGTGCAGGGCAAGGTCCCTGACATATTAAGATCGTCCCAGATATTTAGCCTGGATATGGGCGCTTTGGTCGCGGGCACGCGCTATCGCGGCGATTTCGAAGAACGTTTGAAAATGGTGATATCGGAAATCGAAAAAAAGCCGGACGCGATTTTGTTCATCGACGAGATACATTCTATCGTCGGCGCGGGGGCGACCAGCGGTGGCTCGATGGACGCGTCGAATATACTCAAACCGTCTTTGGCGCAAGGCTCGCTGCATTGCATCGGCTCTACGACCTATAAAGAATACCGCAATTATTTTGAAAAAGACCGGGCGCTCGTGCGCCGCTTTCAGAAGATCGACGTCGAAGAGCCGTTGCTTGCGGACGCGGTTGAAATTCTGCGCGGGCTTAAGCCGCATTACGAAAAGCATCACAAGGTGCAATATACCGACGCCGCGATAAAGGCGGCGGTGGAGCTTTCGGCGAAATACATCACCGACCGCAAATTGCCGGACAAGGCAATAGACGTCGTGGACGAGGCCGGCGCGCTGCAAAAACTTTTGCCGGAATCCAAGCGCAAAAAAACCATCCGCACCAAGGATATCGAGGTGGTTGTGGCCAAGATCGCGCGCATCCCGCCGAAAACCGTATCGCAAGACGACAAGGAATCCTTGGGCAATCTGGAGCGCGATTTAAAGCATATCGTGTTCGGGCAGGATTCGTCCATCGAAGCCGTGGTCGCCGCCGTAAAAATGGCGCGGGCGGGTTTGCGCGAAGGCGAAAAGCCGATCGGCAGCTATTTGTTCACCGGCCCGACGGGCGTCGGCAAAACCGAAGTCGCCAAGCAGTTGGCGGGCAGCATGGGATTGAAACTGATCCGTTTTGATATGTCGGAATATATGGAACGCCATTCGGTATCGCGCTTGATCGGCAGCCCGCCGGGTTATGTCGGTTTCGACCAGGGCGGGCTTTTGACCGACGCGGTCGATCAGACGCCGCATTGCGTTTTGTTGCTGGATGAAATCGAAAAGGCGCATCCTGATTTATTCAACCTGCTGCTGCAAGTGATGGATCACGGCAAGCTGACCGACAATAATGGCAAAACCGTTGATTTCCGCTCGGTGATACTGATCATGACCAGCAACGCGGGGGCGAGTGAGCTTGCCAAAAACGCGATGGGGTTCGAGCGAACCTCGCGCGCGGGCGAAGATATCGACGCGATCAAGAAAATGTTTACCCCGGAATTCCGTAACCGCCTCGACGCCGTGGTGGCGTTCAAATCCTTGCAGCCCGATGTGATCGAAAAAGTGGTCGAGAAATTCCTAACCCAGCTCGAAGCCCAGCTGGCCGACAAGCATGTCACCATTGAAACTTCGGACGCCGCCAAAAAACATCTCGCCAAGGAAGGCTTTGATCCGCATTACGGCGCGCGGCCCCTGGCGCGCTTTATACAAGAACATATCAAAAAGCCCCTGGCCGAAGAACTGCTGTTCGGCCGTTTGCAAAACGGCGGCACGGTGCGCATCGACTTTCAGGACGGCAAGCTGCAATTCGCCTATGCGGCGCGCGAGGCCGATTTCATCGTCTCAAAGGACGAAGAGCCGGATAAAAACTCGGAGAATGAGTACGTCTAGCCGCCGGCTCTTCCCAGGCAGGCTAGTTCAGAAGCTGGCCTTTAAATAAATTCGGCACTGTCCCATATTCTATTTGCAACATTTGTCTTTTTGGCGATATATTCACTATAGGTATCTTTCCTTATTTTTATTTCTTTCCCCTGAGGTTTGTTATGGGCTTGCAACTGGATTTCCATGTCGTCGAATTGCTGTTTTCCCGCATGTGCCATGATTTGGTCGGGCCTGTCGGCGCCGCCGTCAATGGTGTTGAACTGCTCGAAGAATTTGGCGGTGAAATGGCCGACGAGGCGGTGACCCTTTTGGGCAGCAGCGCGCGCGTCGCATCCCGCCGTTTGCGCGTCTATCGCGTGGCCTATGGCATGGCGGCAGGGGCCGCGATTTCCTCTCTCGGCGATCTAAAAAGCCTGGCGAACGAATTTTTGGACGGCGGCAAAATATCGCTCGATTGGCCGGAAAACAAAATGCCTGTGGTGCATGTCGGCCGTCATGCGATTAAGGTTATTCTCAACCTTTCGATTTGCGCTGCGGAAACATTGCCTCGCGGCGGCGTCATCGAAATGGATGTCGGCATCCAAGGCCAAGATTTAAAAGTTTCGATTACCGCCAAGGGCCAGGGCGCAAGACTGGCAGAGGGCGTTGCCGACGCTTTGAATCCGAATATTTCCCCGGATCGCCTTGATCCCCGCACGGTTCAGGCCTATTACACCGCCCAGCTGGCCAAGGCGCATGGCGGCGGCCTTAAGACCCAAGAGGGCACGGATCAAATCACCTTTACCTGCACGGTCGCTTCGGGCGATTAGCGCGCTGTTAAATGATTTTAGAGTCTTAAAAAAAACCCCGGAAGACGATCCGGGGTTTTTATTTAGGCGTTGGCCACGGCGGCAAGGGGCTTCATTTTTGCTTCCTCGGCTTCCGGGTCGCGCAGCACATAACCGCGGCCCCAGACGGTTTCGATATAATTGATGCCGCCCGAAGCTTCTTGCAATTTTTTACGCAGTTTGCAGACGAACACGTCGATGATTTTTTGTTCCGGTTCGTCCATACCGCCATAAAGATGGTTCAAGAACATTTCTTTGGTTAGGGTCGATCCTTTGCGCAGGGCTAGCAATTCCAAAATGCCATATTCCTTGCCGGTCAAATGCACGGTCTTGTTGTCGATATCGACCGTATGCGCGTCGAGATTCACGACCATCTTGCCCAGGCGGATAATGGATTCGGCATGGCCCTTGGAACGGCGGACGATCGCCTGGATACGGGCCAGCAATTCGCGTTTGTCGAAAGGCTTGGTGATATAATCGT
>CAYRVJ010000077.1:0-7067 GCA_964427785.1 uncultured Alphaproteobacteria bacterium
ACGCGTATTTCTTCTTAACTTCATCCGATATGTTCT
Source organism: uncultured Alphaproteobacteria bacterium (assembly GCA_964427785.1). Classification (GTDB taxonomy): domain Bacteria; phylum Pseudomonadota; class Alphaproteobacteria; order SHNJ01; family SHNJ01; genus CAYRVJ01. The sequence continues at coordinate 37 of CAYRVJ010000077.1, forward strand.
GCGGCACATGTTCATAGTGGTCAAAATGCATGCTGTATTGCGCGCGCCCTTGGCTCATGGAACGCAAGGTATTGACATAGCCGAACATCGAAGCCAACGGCACCATCGCATTGATCACCCGGGCGTTGCCCCGCTGATCCATGCCGGTTACCTGTCCGCGGCGGCTGTTCAAGTCGCCGATTACGTCGCCCATGTAATCTTCTGGAGTGACGATTTCTACTTTCATAATCGGCTCGAGCAATTTCGGCGATGCGCCCGGGATACCTTCACGGAAAGCGGCACGAGAAGCAATTTCAAAGGCCAGCGCAGAAGAATCGACATCGTGATAAGCGCCGTCGATCAAATACGCAGCAAAATCGATCACGGGGAATCCGGCAATAACGCCGGTATTGCGTGCCGAATCCAGGCCTTTTTCCACGCCAGGGATGTATTCCCGAGGCACGGATCCGCCGAAAATCTTACTTTCGAACACATAGCCCGATCCTGGCGGCAGCGGTTCGAATTCGATAATAACGCGGGCATACTGGCCCGATCCGCCCGATTGCTTTTTGTGGGTGTAATCGACGGTATGTTTTTTGCCGATGGTTTCGCGGTAAGCGACCTGAGGCGCACCGACATTGGCCTCTACTTTGAACTCACGCTTCATGCGGTCGACGATGATTTCAAGATGCAATTCGCCCATACCCTTAATGATGGTCTGGCCGGATTCTTGATCCGAAGTAACGCGGAAAGACGGGTCTTCCTGGGCAAGCCGCGACAGCGCGACGCCCATCTTTTCTTGGTCGGCTTTGGATTTTGGCTCAACCGCGACCTCGATGACCGGTTCCGGGAAGATCATCTTTTCAAGAATGATCGGCTTTTCCGTCGAGCTCAAGGTATCGCCGGTGGTCGTGCTTTTTAATCCGGCAAGCGCTACGATATCGCCAGCACGGGCTTCCTTGATGTCTTCGCGGGTGTTGGCATGCATCAAAAGCATGCGGCCGATACGCTCGCGCTGATCTTTGGTCGTGTTCTGCACATAGCTGCCGGCTTCTAGAACGCCGGTGTAAACGCGAACGAAGGTCAGGGAGCCGACGAAAGGATCGCTCATGATCTTAAAGGCGAGGCCGGAAAACGGCTCTTCATCTTTACGGTCGCGGATAATTTCTTTTTCTTCTCTGCTTAAATCGACGCCTTTGACTTGGCCGTTGTTGATTTCGAGAGGCGACGGCAAATAATCGACAATCGCGTCAAGCAGCTGCTGAACGCCCTTATTTTTAAACGCGGCGCCGCAGATCACCGGAACAAATGTAAAGGTGATAGTGCCCTTACGCAGGCATTTTTTGATGGTTTCTTCGGATGGCTCTTCGCCGCTCAAATATTTTTCAAGCGCAACATCGTCCATATCGATGATGCCTTCGATCATTTTCGCGCGCCATTCTTTAGCCTTGGCAACCATATCGGCCGGAATTTCGGCGATGTCGTACTTCGCGCCCAGCGCGGTTTCCTTATCCCAGAAAACATACTTCATCTTGATCAGATCAATCATGCCGTTGAAATCGTTTTCGATCCCGACCGGCAATTGAGTGACGATCGGCTTTGCACCCAGCTTGGTGGTGATTTCTTCGACGCAGCGGTAGAAGTCCGCGCCAATGCGGTCCATCTTGTTGACGAAGCAAATGCGCGGCACGTTATATTTGTCTGCCTGGCGCCAGACGGTTTCCGATTGCGGCTCGACGCCAGCGACGGAATCAAACACCGTTACAGCGCCGTCGAGAACGCGCATCGAGCGCTCCACTTCAATGGTGAAATCGACGTGGCCGGGCGTGTCAATAATATTGATGCGGTGATCGTTCCAAAAGCAAGTGGTCGCGGCGGAAGTAATCGTGATGCCGCGTTCTTGCTCTTGCTCCATCCAGTCCATGGTCGCCGTGCCTTCATGCACTTCGCCGATTTTATAGGACTTGCCGGTATAAAACAGGATGCGTTCCGTGGTCGTGGTTTTACCCGCGTCGATATGCGCGCAAATTCCGATGTTTCTGTACCGATCATATGGTGTCGTTCTTGCCATTTCTTTTTCTCAATAAGCCTGTTCTATAAAAGTTGGATTAGTTGCCCCATTTCAAATGCGAGAAGGCGCGGTTCGCTTCGGCCATCTTGTGCGTTTCTTCACGCTTTTTGACTGCCCAGCCCCGGCTTTGCGTCGCATCGATAATTTCGGCGGCAAGACGCTGGAACATGGTTTTTTCCGAACGCTGTTGCGCGCCGGAAATCAACCAGCGCTGCGCCAAATCGATCGAGCGGTCGGTGCGTACATCGACCGGAACTTGATAGTTCGCGCCGCCAACCCTGCGGGTTTTCAATTCCATGCTGGGACGGATGTTTTCAATCGCATCCAAATAAAATTTTATCGCCTCGCCCTTAGTTTTCTTTTCCACCTCTAGCAACGCGTCATATACGATAGTTTCGGCAACGGAACGCTTGCCCTGCTTCATGATGCGGTTGATGAACTTCGTAATATCAATGCGGCCGTATTTCGGATCCGGCTGAACTTGTCTTTTATCTGCTCTTCTTCTGCGTGACATGGTCTGTTCCCTAGAAAAATCTATTTAGGTCTTTTAGCGCCGTACTTCGAGCGCTGTTGCTTACGATCCTTGACGCCTTGCGTGTCCAGCGCGCCGCGAACAATGTGATAACGGACGCCCGGCAAATCTTTTACGCGGCCGCCGCGAATCAGCACCACCGAGTGTTCCTGCAAATTGTGGCCTTCGCCGGGAATATAGGCGGTCACTTCAAATCCGTTGGTAAGACGAATACGTGCGACTTTCCGCAAAGCCGAATTCGGCTTTTTAGGCGTCGTGGTATAAACCCGTGTGCAAACGCCGCGCTTTTCCGGGCAAGCTTCCAGCGCCGGAACCGTATTACGGTAAGTCGGGCGCGAACGGCCTTTGCGAATCAGTTGGTTAATCGTTGGCATGCAATATTTCCGCCTCTATATTTTTTTTCATCAAAACCAAAAACAATTCCAATAAACAGCTTTCCGCAAATCCGGAAAACAGACCCTTGACAACTAAAAATGTCGTGCAGAGAAAAAAGGCCCAAAGCGGAACTCCACTAACTTTTCCGGTCAAACCAAATTACTTGGCACGACCGGATGGAACTGAGTGGGTAATCCCCGATGCGTCAATTTTATCCTGGCCCGCGTGTTTAAGTCATCCCTTCAGTCAAGGTAAGACTTACGACCGTGAGCCCAACAAAGGTAGAGGGGTTTATAAGGGAATTTATTAACAGCGTCAACAGGTAATTTTATGGCTTATTGATCTTTTGTTGCTTGTTAATAAATTAGCCATACACCGGCAAAAACCCCGCCAAATATGGCCAAAAAACAGTTAAAATCGGCGCTAAGGCTTCTTTCTTAACACTTGCAGGTTGATCCAATACACGCCCAGCAGCCCGATAGGCGCGAGAACCATCATAATCGTGGTCAAGGGCAAGCCCATATAAGCCAACGCCGCCATGATCAGCAGCATGCCCATGGCGCTGCCGTCCCACGCCACTTCGGCCCAATAAATGTAATGGAAATAATTTTCCGTGTCCTTGCCCTGATTGTAAAAATTGGCGTCGATTTGCGCCATCATTTTTTGACCGACCGACATTCCTTCGCTAGCCGCGACCCCAACAGGCGTCGTGATGGATAGGGCGCGAATAAAAACTTGCAGCAGCGCGATCACAGTGCCAAGTTTCAACAGCAAATACCCTTTGCCCTTGTCAATCCAATCGCCGACGAACAATTGAATTCCGGCCAGCAGCAAATACCCTGCCGTCATCGCCGCACCGAACTTGACGATGCTGCCCAGCATCAAAAACGCCGCTAGCCGCCATAGGAACGGATGGCCATATTCCTTGATTGCACAAAATATGTGAAAGATCACGACCCAGCGGCAAGCTTCGCGCTGCGCCTTGCTGTGTTTTTTTTGCGGGATCGGAACCTTTATTTTCAATTTCAGCAAAGGCAAGGCGGATAGCAGCATCAAAAAAGCCGAGAAAATAAACAAGGCGCCAAAGCCGATGTGATGCGCGATCAGCGCGCTGATATAAGGCTCGAACGCCAATGCCAAAAGGCTGAGCGTGCCCAGCATCGCCACTTGCTTGCCTCTATCCGCCTTATCCCCCAGCATGCCGAAAATAGTGTGATAGGCAGTCCAGTAAAACATCATCCCGAGGCTGTAACACAGCAAAAACGGGGCCAGTAAATCGGGGGCATCCGGCAACATCGGCAAGATCGCAAGCCCGGCGATAAAGAAAAATATCCCAATGCACAGGGCGCGCACGAGGCCAAAAAACGACAAGAACTGTAAGTAAATATACCGTGCCGGAAGACGGATCATAAACATTGACGCCCACATCAACAGCACTTCGGGAATCGAATAGCCTGATTTCACCAAAAATAATGGCCCAAAAATCCACCCCGTCCTTTCGGCAAAATTGAACAGCACGCCGTGGGCGTAAATTCTGTTGACGTCTTTGTTGGTGAAAAAGCGGCGCATGATTCTTCTATACCATGCCCCAAAATTGCCCGCTAACAAAAACCCCGGACTTTTGGTCCGGGGTTTTAAGGACTATAGGCGATTCGATTACTGTCCGGCAGCGGCCCTGCGCTTGGGTTTCTTTTCTTCGCCGTCTTGATTGGCTATCGGAGCGACCTCGGCCACGGTCGCGACGACTTCAGCGGGGTTAGCCGCCAATTTATCGCGCTCTTTAGCCATGTGCTTCAAGCGGTTGACGAAAGCGCCGGTTCCCGCCGGAATCAAGCGGCCCACGATGACGTTTTCCTTCAATCCTTCCAATGTGTCGATCTTGCCTTTGATCGCGGCATCGGTCAGAACACGGGTGGTTTCTTGGAACGAAGCCGCGGAAATGAACGAACGGGTCTGCAAGCTGGCTTTGGTAATACCCATTAAAACCGGCTTTGCCTTGGCGGATCTTCCGCCGTCGGCGATAGCCTTGGCGTTTTCCTGTTCGAACTCCTCGGTGTCGACTTGCTCGCCGGTCAGCAAAGTGGTTTCGCCGGGATCGGTGACTTCCACTTTTTGCAGCATGTTGCGCACGATCACTTCGATATGCTTATCGTTGATCTTAACGCCTTGCAGACGGTAGACGCCCTGCACTTCTTGCACCAAATATTCCGCAAGCGCCTCTACGCCCAATACCGCCAAGATGTCATGCGGCACTGGGTTCCCGTCAAGCAACAAGTCGCCCTTTTGAACGAAATCGCCCTCTTGCACCGCTACGTGGCGGCCTTTTGGCACGACATATTCGATCGGATCGCTGCCGTCTTCTGGCTGAACGAGAATACGGCGTTTGGTTTTCTGGTCTTTACCGAAAACCACACGGCCTGTTGTGTCTGAAATAATCGAATGGTCTTTCGGCTTGCGCGCCTCGAACAATTCGGCGACACGCGGCAAACCGCCGGTGATGTCGCGCGTCTTGATGGTGTCGCGCGGGATCCGGGCCAAAACATCGCCAGGATGCACCTCGGCGCCGTTTTCAACCGACAGAACCGCGTCAACCGGCAAGAAATAGCGCGCCTCGACGCCGTTCGACATGGTCAGCACTTTGCCTTTCTTGTCGCGCAGCACGATCATGGGACGCAAATCCGCGCCCTTTGGCAATTGGCGCCAGTCGATAACCACTTTCGACGAAATGCCGGTCGCTTCGTCCACAACCTCGCGGATAGAAACGCCTTCTTGCAGATCGACATAATGGGCAACCCCGTCGCGTTCGGTGATGATCGGAACCGTATAAGGATCCCATTCGGCAAGACGCTGGCCTTTCTTGACCTTGGCGCCTTCCTTGATCAAAAGCTTTGCGCCGTACGGCAATTTATGCCGCGCGCGTTCCCGCCCCGCATCGTCGATCAAAACGACTTCAGAGTTTCGCGCCATAACGATAGCGCCGCTTGTCTTGGTCTCGACCATATTTTTATTGTTGATCTTAACCGTCGCATCGACCGTGGCGTCGACATTGGATTGCTCAGAACCGCGCTGCGCCGCGCCGCCGATGTGGAACGTCCGCATGGTAAGCTGCGTTCCGGGCTCGCCGATCGACTGGGCCGCAATAACACCCACTGCTTCGCCGATGCTGACCGTAGTCCCCCGCGCCAAATCGCGGCCATAACACTTGCCGCAAACGCCGTGATGGGTTTCGCAGGTCAAAACCGAGCGAATCTTGACGGAATCGATAGCCGCCTTTTCGATGGCTTCAAGCTGAACCTCTTCGATCATATCGCCGGCTTTGACGATTACTTCTTTGGTCTTGGAATTGATGATATCTTCCGAAGCGCAACGGCCCAGAATACGATCCGCCAAAGGTTCGATTACATCGCCGCCTTCGACGACCGCACGCAGAGTCAATCCGCGTTTGGTGCCGCAATCGTTTTCGGTGATAATCAAATCCTGGGATACGTCGACAAGACGGCGGGTTAGGTAACCGGAATTCGCCGTTTTCAACGCGGTATCGGCCAATCCCTTGCGAGCGCCGTGGGTCGAGTTAAAATACTCCAGAACCGTCAAACCTTCTTTGAAGTTTGAAATAATCGGCGTTTCTATGATTTCGCCCGACGGTTTTGCCATCAGCCCGCGCATACCGGCAAGCTGCTTGATCTGAGCGGCAGAACCCCGCGCGCCGGAATGGGCCATCATGTAAACGGCGTTCGGCTCGTCCGAGGACTTGGTCGCGGAAATCTGCTTCATCATTTCCTCGGCCACGCGGTCGGTGCAATCCGACCACAAATCGACGACCTTATTGTATTTCTCACGCTGGGTGATCAAACCGTCCAGATATTGCTGTTCGTATTCCTTGACCTTGGTTTGCGCGTCATGGATCAGCTTTTTCTTAGCTTCCGGGATCAACAGATCGTCTTTGCCAAAAGAAATACCGGCTTTGCACGCCTGCCGGAATCCAAGAGCCATCATACGGTCGGCAAAAATAACGGAAGCCTTCTGTCCGCAATAACGGTGAACGATATCTATAACGTTAGAGATGTCCTTTTT
>CAYRVJ010000078.1:0-7028 GCA_964427785.1 uncultured Alphaproteobacteria bacterium
TCGGTCAGTCCAAATATTCTTGCAGGCGACACTGCAGGTATGACAGCCGATACATTTATCCAGATTAAGGACTTTTCCTATTTGTGCGCGTACTTTCATGTTATATTGCTGCCTTCATTTGAGACGGTTCATCCATCCAATCCACCTTGTCCATTTTGCGAACAATAACGAACTCATCACGGTTGGAACCTACCGTGCCGTAATAGTTGAATCCATATGACAACTGCGCATAGCCGCCTATCATATGCGTCGGTTTCACGGTTGCGCGGGTGACGGAATTGTGAATGCCTCCGCGCGCATTGGTGATTTTGCTGCCTGGCGTATGCACCAGCTTTTCCTGCGCGTGATACATCAGCATCATACCTTCATTGACGCGTTGTGATACAACAGCACGGGCAACGATGGCGCCGTTAGTGTTAAACACCTCCAGCCAATCATTATCTTTCACACCAATCTTTCTTGCATCTGTTTCACTGACCCAGACAATCGGTCCGCCGCGTGAGAGCGTAAGCATATGAAGATTGTCGCTATAGGTTGAATGAATACCCCATTTCTGGTGTGGTGTGATGAAGTTTAGCAGGATAGTCGGCGACTCTTTTTCATGTTTATCCAGCATATGCTGTACGGTGCGCGTATTGATTGGTGGACGGTAAGAAACCAAAGCTTCACCGAAATCGATCATCCATGGATGATCCTGATAAAGCTGCTGGCGGCCTGTGAGCGTACGCCAGGGGATAAATTCATGGACGTTGGTATAACCTGCATTATAGCAGACATGCTCGGACTCAATACCGCTCCATGTGGGCGAGCTGATAATTTTACGCGGCTGTGCTTGAATATCACGGAAACGAATTTTTTCTTCTTCCTTAGGCAGTGCTAGGTGCGTGTGATTACGTCCTGTGATCTTGCTAAGCGCCGCCCATGCCTTGACGGCGACTTCCCCGTTAGTTTCAGGAGCAAGAGAAAGTACCATTTCGCAGGCATCAATGTCGCTCTCGATCTTGACGCGTCCGTGTTTTTCTCCATTTAGTTTTTTTAGGAAATCGACTTCGTGTTGCGTGTTCCAGCCAATCCCCTTGCCGCCATTGCCCAATTTCTCCATAAGGGGCCCAAGCGTTGTAAATCGTTCATAAGTCGCAGGGTAATCGCGCTCGACCACTTTCATGGTCGGGGCTGTTTTGCCCGGAATAAGCGAGCATTCGCCCTTGCGCCATTCTTTTACATCGGGCTGAGATAATTCTCCAGCTGTGTCGTGCTGAATGGGGTTTAAGACAATCTCTTTTTCCACGCCCAGATGGCCAACACATAGTTCCGAGAACTTTTTGGCAAACCCTTTATAGATCTCCCAATCGGATTTGCTTTGCCATACAGGATCGATAGCCTTTGACAGCGGATGAATAAAAGGGTGCATGTCTGATGTGTTGAGATCATTCTTTTCGTACCAGCTTGCGGTCGGCAAAACGATATCGGAATACATACAAGTGGTGGACATACGGAAATCAAGCGTTACCACGAGGTCGAGTTTTCCTTCGGGTGCTTTGTCATGCCAGACCACTTCGGAAGACCGACCTGGGCCTTCATCGCCTAAATCCTTGCCCTGAACGCCGTGCTGAGTGCCTAGGAAGTGTTTGAGGAAATACTCGTGACCCTTGCCGCTGGAGCCAAGAATATTCGAACGCCAGACAAACATATTGCGCGGCCAGTTTGCAGGATTGTCGGGATCCTCGCACGACATGCGCAAATCGCCACGGCTGAGGCGGTCAACAACATGCTCCACCGGATCGCGTCCTATGTCTTCGGCTTGTTTAACAAGCGAAAGCGGGTTTTCTTCCAATTGAGGTGCTGACGGCAGCCACCCCATGCGCTCAGAGCGGATATTGCAATCAATCAATGAACCAGCCCATTTGCCGCGATCCGCCAGTGGGGAGAGGATCTCATCCAACTCCAGTGTCTCATAGCGCCATTGATCAGTGTGGGCATAAAAGAACGAAGTTGAATTTTGTTGACGCGGTGGGCGGTTCCAGTCCAGCGCAAAAGCTAACGGTGCCCAGCCTGTTTGCGGCCGCAATTTCTCTTGCCCAACATAATGCGCCCAGCCGCCGCCTGATTGGCCAATGCAGCCGCAGAATACCAGCATATTAATACAGGCACGGTAATTCATGTCCATGTGATACCAGTGGTTCATTGCCGCGCCGATGATGATCATCGATTTGCCCTTGGTGGTATGGGCATTCTGCGCGAAGGCGCGAGCCACCTGAATAACCTTTTCAGCCGGAACTCCGGTAATGCTCTCCTGCCATTTCGGCGTATAGGGAATATTTTCTTTATAATCTGAGGCAACATGATCGCCGCCCAAACCAGCGCGGCAAATGCCGTACTGAGCACAGAGTAAATCAAAAACGCAGGCGACGGGAACCTTTTCACCGTTCAAATCAAGAATGCGGACGGGGATATTGCGTTCCAGAACATCTTCGCGTTTGTTCGGTTCAAAATAACCTGTCTCATGAACTTGTCCACCGAAATAGGGGAAGCCGACCTTCACAACATTGTCATGAACGCCAAGCAATGTCTTGCGCGGACGAAAGCTTTTTCCAGTTTGGGCATTGGTCGGAACGATATTCCACTTACCTTCTTCACCCCAGCGAAAGCCAATTGAACCGGTTGGGACGGTAATCTGATCGGTTTCCTCATCAAAGCAAACGGTTTTCCATTCAGGGTTGTTTTTCTCGTTCAGATCCCCTTTGAAATCTGATGCGCGCAACATGCGTCCGGGCACGAAACGTCCACCCTGTTTCTCCAGCTTGACAAGGAACGGCATGTCCGAATATGTGCGACAATAATTGTCAAAATAGTCCGATGTTTTATCGATGTGAAACTCTTTGAGAATCACATGCCCCATCGCCATGCCCAGTGCTGCATCGGTTCCCTGACGCGGATTAAGCCAGATATCACCAAATTTAGATGCCTCGGAATAGTCAGGAGTGATTGTGACAACTTGTGTGCCTTTGTAACGCGCCTCGGTCATAAAGTGCGCATCTGGTGTGCGAGTTTGGGGAACGTTCGATCCCCACATGATGATAAAACCGGAATTATACCAATCCGCACTTTCCGGTACGTCTGTCTGTTCTCCCCACGTTTGTGGGCTGGAAGGGGGAAGGTCGCAATACCAATCGTAAAAGCTCATGCAAACGCCGCCGAGCAGAGAGATATAGCGTGAACCAGCCGCATAGGAAATCATTGACATCGCCGGAATGGGGGAGAAACCAATAATCCGGTCGGGACCATGCTCTTTAATAGTATATATATTGGACGCGGTCACAATCTCATTCACTTCGTCCCATCCCACCCGCGCAAATCCGCCACGGCCACGAACATTTTGATAAGATTGTCGTAAGGTAGGATCGGCCTGAATAGCGGCCCACGCTTTAACAGGATCCCCGCCAACCCGTTTCTTCATTGTACGCCATAGATCAAGAAGTCGTTTCCTAACCATTGGGTATTTGAGGCGATTGGCCGAATAGATATACCAGCTGTAGCTAGCGCCGCGGGCACAGCCGCGCGGTTCATGATTTGGAAGATCCGGGCGCGTGCGCGGATAGTCAGTTTGTTGTGTTTCCCATGTAATAAGACCGTTTTTAACGTAAATTTTCCAAGAGCAAGAACCTGTGCAGTTTACGCCATGCGTGGATCTGACAATTTTATCATGCGCCCAGCGATCGCGATAGGCTTTCTCCCATCCGCGATTTTCGTCCGTCGTGATGCCGTGCCCATCAGAAAAATGCTCGCGTTTCTGGGTAAAATAACTGATGCGGTCGATAAAATAGCTCATAATGCAAGGCTCCTTATTCTCTTGGATAATCGTGTGTAACGCGCGAGTCCCCCTTGATCTAAATCAAGGGAATAAAATTTTTAGCATTTTATTTCTGCGCTCTTTCTGGTGTAAAAGAACCAGGTCATCACCAAACACAGTGCATAAAATCCTGCAAAAACCCAAAGTGCCGCTTCGGGCGTTCCGGTCATAGCAATCGATGATCCATAGCTTTTGGGAATAAAGAACGCACCGAATGCCCCTATTGCAGAACTAAAGCCAATGACGGCGGCAGATTCGCGCTCTGAGGCTTTACGCACATCTTCTTCTTTTTGCCCGACCAGTGCCTTTTTACGATCTTGCCAGAAAATAACCGGAATCATCTGGAAGGTGGATGCATTGCCAACGCCCGTTGCCGCAAACAGCAAGATAAACATGGCAAAGAAGCCGTAAAATGCGCCTGGCTGATTTTTAATTCCAAGGAAATAAAGCACCCCAAATGTACCTGCGATCATGACCACAAACACCCAGAACGTCACACGCCCACCGCCGAACTTATCCGATATCCAGCCGCTACCCGCGCGAGCGAGTGCACCGACAAGCGGCCCCAAAAACGCCAGTTGCAGTGAATTCACATCAGGAAACTGCGATTTTGCTAAAAGCGGAAATCCTGCGGAGAATCCAATGAAGGAACCAAATGTTCCAATATAAAGAACACACATAATCCAGTTATGTTTGCGTTGAAAAATCGCAAACTGAGAAGCCAGGGACGCTTTCGCATCGGCAATATCGTTCATGTAAAGCCATGACAAAATTGCAGAAGCAGTAATAAAAGGAATCCAGATATAGGCCGCATTCTGTACCCAAAGTTGTGTCTCTCCCGTGCTTTGTGCACCGCCCCCCAGACCGCCAAAAAGATTAAAAGTAATAACAATCGGCACCAGAAATTGCACAGCACTTACGCCCAGATTTCCAAGACCTGCATTGAGTGCCAGCGCGTTACCTTTTTCTTTCTTGGGAAAGAAGAAGGCGATATTAGCCATGCTGGAGGCAAAATTTCCTCCGCCAAAGCCACACAACAGCGCCAGTATCAAGAATACCGAGTAAGGCGTGGTTGGGTCTTGCACGGCCGTACCAATACCAAAAGCGGGAATAAGGAGAGAAGCCGTGCTGAGTGCCGTCCAACGTCGCCCGCCAAATACGGGGACCATGAAGGCATAGAAAATTCGAAGCGTTGCCCCCGACAAACCCGGTAGAGCTGTCAACCAGAAGAGTTGCTCTGTCGTAAAAGTGAATCCAATCTTGGGCAGATTGACAACAACAACGCTCCACACCATCCATAGGGCAAACGCTAGGAATAGTGCGGGAACCGAAAGCCAGAGATTGCGCCGCGCGATTTTTTGTCCTTCGGTAAGCCAGAACTCCTGTTCTTCGGGTTTCCAAGCTTTGAGTACATGTCCTTTTTCCATTTCTGTGAAAAAAGCGGGTTTGGCAATGTCGGGGTATTTTTTCCTTTCCATCATTCTTATAGACACATGCATCCATAAGAATGCGATGGTCACAAGGACAAACATCAGCATGAAACAACTGGTCCAGACGCCAATCCAGTCATTCATCATGCCGAAAGCAAGAGGTAGAAAGAAGCCTCCCAAACCGCCGATCAGGCCGACGATCCCGGCCACGGAACCGACATCATTCGGGTAATATACTGGAATGTGCTTGTAGATCGCTGCCTTACCCAGCGACATGAAAAAACCAAGAACAAAAACGATAATACTGAAAGGAATAAAGCTCCATCCAAAGCTAAAGGCAATGTCACCCTTAATCCCATGGATCACATAATCAGTTTCTGGATAGGCTAGTAGAAAGCAGCAAGCCGCACAGACAAAGAATGTCCAGTACATAACAGCGCGTGCGCCATATTTGTCGGAAAGATAACCGCCAACAGCGCGGAAAAGGGATCCGGCCACCGAGAAAGAGGCCGCCAGCATACCAGCCATTTTAATATCCATGCCGTATACGCCGACATAATAGCGCGGTAACCAGAGAGCGAGCGCAACAAAGCCGCCAAATACAAAGAAATAGTAAAGGGAAAAACGCCAAACCTGAAGTTTCTTGAGAGGTTTGAGCAATTCCCACATGGATTTAGGGGCTGCCTTAGAAGCTTTTTGCGCTTGGATCTGTGGTTCGTCTTTTGTAAAAAACCAGAACAGGATAGCCATAACAACCAGTGCAATCGACCAGACTTGCGCAACCATATGCCAGCCATAGGACACCATAACAAAGGGCGCTATAAATTTGGTCACGGCAGCGCCAATATTACCCATGCCATAAACACCTAAGGCCGTCCCCTGATGTGCCTTGTCATAAAATTTCGAAAGATAAGCGATGCCGACTACGAAGCTGCCACCCGCGATCCCAACACCAAGAGCCGTGAGTAGCATCATTTCGTAGGTGTCGGCATAAGTCAGGCACCATGTGAAAAAGGCCGAGGAGAGCATGACCGCCATAAAAATGGGGCGTCCGCCATACTGATCGGCCCAGATTCCAAAAAACAATCTGACGAGGGAGCCTGTGAGAATCGGTGTTCCAATGAGCAGGCTGAATTGCGTGTCGCTCAACCCCATATCTTGCTTGATCTGCACGCCGATAATGGCAAAAATTGTCCATACCGCAAAGCAGGCGGTAAAAGCAAGAGTTGATAAGGAAAGTGCGCTGTTTTGATGGGTTTTAGTTATCATCGTATGTGGCCATAAATGTAATATTTGGTAAAAAATTATCAAAAATTCTTTATTTCTAACTATTTTCGCGCTACTATTACGCTGTAAAAGCCAAGCGAACTTGATTCAGATCAAGAGAAGAAACAAAAGCGCGCTGAAGGTGTGGATATAGTGATCAAATTACCCGAAACCATGAATGGCACAAAGAAACCCCAGTTGTTCGACAATTTGAGCGAGGAAAGCTTACAAAAACTACTTGGTTGCTCAGTGATGCAAGATCATGAGGCAGGTAAGCTCCTTGTCCAACAAGGAGATATGCCGGAGGGAATTTATCTTGTCATTGAAGGGACAATTAAAACTTTTCGTTTGAATGAAGATGGCGGAGAAGCGGTTATACGTATGTTAGAATCCGGTGATACATGCATGGATGCCGTTTTGTTTATGGGGGGGGCTTCCCCAATATCGGTTCAGACCATAACCAATTGTAAATTATTAATGAC
>CAYRVJ010000079.1:0-6640 GCA_964427785.1 uncultured Alphaproteobacteria bacterium
GCGGTTTCGGTCATTTCCACCATGAAGGTCGATTGCCCCCGCGCCAGATCGTCGCCCGCGCCGACGCGGGAAAATATTTTATCGACAAGGCCGATGCGGCAGGAATCGGCGGGCACGAAACTTCCCATCTGCGCCAGGATCGCGATGATCGCGTTTTGCCGCAAGAAGGTGGATTTTCCGGCCATGTTCGGCCCGGTCATCAGATACAGCCGCGCCGGATTTTTTTCGCATCCCAAATGGCAGTCGTTCGGCGCAAATCGCGATTTGCTCCGTCTTAAAGCCTGTTCGACCACGGGATGCCGCCCGCCTGAAATTTCAAGCGACAGAGAATCGTTTAAATCCGGGCGGCAATAATTTTCTTCTGCCGCAAGCTGCGCCAGCGCGGAAAAAACATCGAGCGCGGAAAGCGCCCCAGCAGCTAGCCGGATCGCGGGCGCGGCATCCACCGCGCTTTGGCGGAGTTTTTCGAAAATTTCCAGCTCCATCGCCAGCGCTTGATCCGCGGCTTTGGATATTTTTTGCTCGAGATCCAAAAGTTCCTGCGTTACGAACCTGTGTCCTGTCGCCAGCGATTGGCGGTGGATGAAATGCGGCGGCATCTTGTCGCCAGATTTCGGCGGCACTTCGATGAAATAGCCCAAAATATTATTGTGCTTGACCTTTAAATTGGAAATCCCACTTTCGATGGCGTAACGGCTTTGCAGCGCGGCGACCAAACGCTGGCTTTCGTCGCGCAATTCGCGCAAATGATCGAGGTCATGCGCATAGCCCTTGCGTACGAACCCGCCGTCGCGCAAAAGATGCGGCAAATCGTCCGCCAACGCGCGGGAGAAATTTTCTATCAGCGCGTCGTGATTGCCCAGATTTTGTGAAATTTCTTGCAGCGGCAGCGGAAAATTTCCGCCCCTGCCCTGCAATTCCAAAAGATCGCGGCGCAAATCGCGCGCGGATTTCAACGATCCCGCAAGCGAGGCCAAATCGCGCGGCCCGCCGCGTTGCAGTGCGAGGCGCGACAAGGCGCGTTCCATATCCGGGCAGGATTTTAAAACGCCGCGCAGTTTTTCTCGTGCCAGGGATTGCGCCAGGAAATATCCGACCGCGTCAAACCGCGCGTTTATTTTTTCTGCGTCTGCAAGCGGCGCCGCAAGCCAAGCGTCCAAAAGCCGCGCGCCGGGGTTGGTCACCGTGCGGTCGATGCAGGACAAAAGGCTTCCCGCATAATCGCCGTTCAATTTGCGGCGCAATTCCAGATTGCGCGCGGTGGCGGCGTCGATGGCCATGTAATCGGCGGGCGCGCGCCATTGCGGCCGCTCTAGATTCAATATCCCGCCTTGCTGCGTCAGGCGGATATAATCCAACAGCGCGCCGCAAGCCGTAACCGCATGGCGGGGAAGAAGCGCGATGCCGTCCAAACTTTCAATCCCATAGGCGCGCAGCAAAGCATCCCTTGCGTTGTCGGCGTTAAAGCGCGCATCGGGCTGAATGCTTAATGCCGCTTGATAGGGCAAGAGCGCGGCCGCGAATTTTTTGGCGAGGCTTTCGGGAATCAGAATTTCGCCTGGTTCCGTTTTCGCCAGCAGGCCAGATAAATCTTCGCCGGCGCATTCTTCGGTGAAAAACGCGCCGGTTGAAATATCGATCGCGGCGAATCCCAAAAGGCCGGAAAATTCGGCGACGCAGACGATAAAATTGTTGCGCTTTGCGTCCAAAAGCGCGTCTTCGGTCAAAGTCCCCGGCGTGATCACGCGCACGACCTTGCGCTCGATCAGCGTTTTCCCCTTTGACGGCTTGGGCGCGGATTCGTCCTGCTCGCAGATCGCAACGCGAAATCCCGCGCGGATCAGGCGCGACAAGTAAATTTCCGCCTGATGCCAGGGCACGCCGCACATCGGGATGTCTTCGCCCTGATGCTTGCCGCGCTTGGTCAGCGCGATGTCAAGCGCCGAGGCCGCCTTGACCGCGTCCTCGAAAAAAAGCTCGTAAAAATCGCCGAGGCGGAACAGCAAAAGATATTCGGCATATTGCTTTTTGATCGCAAGATATTGCGCCATCAGCGGCGTTGTCGCGGCATGCTCTGCTTGCGATTCAAATAAACCTAAAGCCTGGGCTATGGCTTTGCCCATCGCCTAGCCGCCGAAACTGGGCAAGGCCGCCCTGCTTTGCACATAAGATACGATATCCTTGCCCGGTCTTGCGCCGATATGGCTGATGACTTCGGACGCCAAAATGCTGCCCAGCTCGCCGCAAAGCGGCAAGGGGTAATTGCGCGACAGGCCGAATAAGACCCCGGCGGCGTACTGATCGCCCGCGCCGGTGGTGTCGATCACCTCGGCGGGGAAAGCTTTTATTTCGATCACTTCTTTGTCGGTCACGATCACAGACCCCTGTTCGCTGCGGGTGATTGCAGCCAGATGACAATCCTTGCGGATGCTGGAAATGGCGGCGTCGATATCGCCGGTTTGATAGAATGACGTGATTTCGGATTCATTGGCGAAAAGAATATCGACATGATCATGCACGAATCGGCGCATATCTTCGCGGTGACGGTCGACCAGCCAAGCGTCGCAAAGCGTCATCGCCACCCGGTTGCCCGCCGCATGGGCAAGCCCCGCCGCCAATTCCAAATGCGGGCGCAAATGCGCCGTGTCGTATAAATAGCCTTCGATGAAAACGATTTTGCCATGCGCCAGCAATTTCGGCGCGAAATCTTCTTTGGCCAGCTCCAGCGCCGCGCCCAAATAGGTGTTCATGGTGCGCTGTCCGTCGGGCGTGACCAGGATCAGCGATCTTCCGGTCAAAGCGCCGCTTTGCGTCGGCGCGGTCTCAAAATGCACGCCGGTTTCCGCCATGTCGTTACGGAAAACATGGCCCAGCCCGTCGCCCGCAAGCTTGCCGATAAAAGCCGCCTTGCCGCCCATCGCCGCGATCCCGGCCATGCTGTTGGCGACAGACCCGCCCGAAACCTGCGCCGGATTATCGATGGCGGCGTAAAGCTTTTCAGCCTCGGCTTGGCTCATCAGCGTCATAGCGCCTTTGCGCAGATTGTGCCGGTTCAAAAAACCGTCTTCAACCTTGGCCAAAACATCGACCAAAGCATTGCCGATCCCCAATATTTCCCAATTTTGCTGCATGGCGTTTTACCTGATTTTGTGCGCGAATGATTTAAAAATCCCTGTCATGACTTAGGGCTTTTTGCGATTCTATACAAATGAAAAATAGGTGGGCAAAGCGGTTTGGAGGCGGAAAATTGCGCAATTTTCCGTTTACAGGGGATTTGGGCTGGGGCATACTCCGCCGCTAACAGGGTAAGACTGCGCATTGATCCGGCCGCATGATTGGTATGGCCCTCGATACGCCGCCTAGAAAATATAAAAAATCGCAATATGGCATAAACGCGTCGCTGCGCAAGGCAAGTCCTTGGCAAGGAGAGAGTGATGATATTGAAACGGCAAGATTTGATCGGTGAAAACGGCAGCGCCCTTAAAGAAGAGGCGCTTGCGACATTGGCTTCCCAGGAAAAAGGCCAGCAATTGCGCAGCCAGAACATCCGCTCCACCTCGTACTTCGAAAAACATTGGCAGGATAATCCAGCGCCCGCCCAGCCGACCGCAGCGCCAGTGAACGCGCCGACAAACGCCGCGCCGCAGCCCTTGCAAAACCAGGCTTTCCCCGGCGTGCAAATGCCGATGCCGCAACAACAGCCCCAGCAGCAAAATTTTGCGCCAAGCCCGGTCATTCAGCAAAACCCGGCCAATGCCCAAAGCCCCGCGCCGCAACAGCGGCTGGAAACCCGTGCCGCGCAGCAGGGCCAAGGCAGACGGCTTGTGGTCGGCCCCGATATTTCGTTGAATGGCGAAATTACCTCTTGCGACATACTTGTCGTCGAAGGCCAGGTGCAGGCGGTATTAAAAGACTGCAAGCAAATGGAAATCGCCGTTTCCGGCTATTTCAAGGGCAATGCCGAATTGCAGGACGCCGCGATCCACGGCTTGTTCGAAGGCAATTTGGTGGTGCATGGCGATTTATATGTGTCGCCCAGCGGCAAGATCCGCGGCTCTTTGCGTTATAATTCGATGCAAGTCGAAAAGGGCGGCGAAATCAGCGGCGAAATCGAATCGATCAACGCGCCCGGCCCGCGCGCGGCCCAAGCCACAGCGCCCACAGGCAACGCAAGGGGTACGCCGCGCAGCGCCAATGCCCAAGGCGCCTCAAACCCATCCAATTATAATTACGGAACCCAGGGAACTGGATCTTTTTAAGAGACAAGCTTGATTTTTTGTGCTAAATTAGGCCCTTAAATAAAATTAAGGGCCTTTTTATTGGCCCGGCAGGAGGATAAATGAGAACCATTATAAAACCGCCAAAAAAGGTCACCATTGCCACGTCTCCGGGAAATTTCCTGGTCGTCAACGTGCCGCAAGGCGGCGCGGACACGGTCGCTCTGACGCGAGACACCACATTGGTCGTAACCGATGCGGCAGAAAATCGCCGGTCCGGCCTTGCCCATGCGCTTAAAGCTCTAGACAGGGGCAACAGCAAATAGTGGCTAAGCCGCTTTTTTAGTTTTTTCAGGATAATTGCATTGCGTTGAAATGGGGCAATGCCAACATTCCGGCCTGCGCGCCTTGCAAATATACCGCCCGTGCAAGATCAGCCAATGATGCGCGTGGTTTTTGAATTTTTCCGGCACGCGTTTTTCTAAATTCAATTCGACTTCTAGCGGATTTTTCCCGATCGCCAATCCGGTTCTGTTCGATACGCGGAATATATGCGTGTCGACCGCCAAAGTCGGCTGGCCATACACCACATTCAGCACCACATTCGCCGTCTTGCGCCCGACGCCGGGCAGTTTTTGCAAATCCTCGCGGTTTTGCGGAACCTGGCCGTCAAATTGATCCGTCAAAATTTTAGACAGCGCGATAATATTTTTCGCCTTGGCGTTGAAAAGACCGATGGTTTTTATGTATTGCTTTAATCCTGCCTCGCCCAGGGCAAGCATTTTTTCAGCGCTGTCTATTTTTTCAAAAAGTTTTTTGGTCGCCTTGTTGACGCCGGTATCGGTCGCCTGCGCCGACAGCACCACCGCCACCAAAAGGGTAAAGGGGTTTTTATAATCCAGCTCGGTCTTGGGGTGTGGATTGGCGGCGGCGAGGATTTCAAACATCCGCCGGATCGCGTCTTGCGGCATCGGTTTTATGGCATTGGATTTCATGGCTTCAGCCTATAAAGAAATTGGACTCGACAGGAAACCATATTTATGTTACTATTCATGTATATTAATTGAAATATTATTACATATTGGGGGTATTATGCAGCGTCATCCTTACACCCCGCACCGTATAGCGGAAAGCATGGCACGCGTCATGGCAAAAGGCGGGCCAAAGGGCGCAATCGAGGCCAGCGCCTGGCCGGGCGCCGGGCAGTTGGAACAGGCCCGGCCCGGATTCGATCCCAAAAGGGCGGCAAGATCGGCTGCCGCCATCGCGGCGATTAAAGCGCGCATGGTCTTAGAAAATAATTGATACCAGCCTGGCTTTGGCCGTTCACTTCGCCCTGTCTTTCATCCCATAAAGCCCTGGGCCTTTGCCGATAATCCAGCGCGCGGCGTCAAGCGCGCCTTTGGCGAAAACGGCGCGGTTCAACGCCCTATGGGTGAATTGCAACCGTTCATAGGGCGATGCGAAATGCACGTCATGTTCGCCGACCACATTGCCCATGCGCAGCGCGTGGATGCCGATTTCCTTGTCGCCCCTTGCCCCGGTCTGGCCTTCGCGGCCATAGCAAAAATCTTTTTCCGAAAGCCCGCGCGATTCCGCCATGCTGCGCGCGAACAAAAACGCGGTTCCAGACGGCGCGTCCAATTTTTTATTGTGATGCGTTTCGACGATTTCGATTTGGAATTCCGGCGGCAATTTTTTGGCGGCCTCGGATAACAATTGATTCATCACAAATACGCCTAGGCTCATATTCAACGCGTGAAATACCGGAATGACTTGCGCGATGTTTTGCAATTCCTGCATTTGCGCATGGCTTGCGCCGCTTGTGCCCGACACCAAAGGCTTTTTGAATTTTTCTGCGGCGCGGGCATTCGCGATCATGCTGTCCGCCTTGGTGAATTCCACAACCGCATCGCAAGCGCCAAGCACGTCGAACGAAGCCGTGATCGCAACGCCGCCCAAATCCTGGCCCAGATGCTTGCTGTCTTTATGCGCGATGGCGCACGCAAGCTCGCAATCCTGGCTGGTTTTGATTTCCTCGGCGATTAAACGTCCCATACGTCCGCTTGCGCCGATTATGCCGATTTTGATTTTTTTCATGGCTTTGGCTTTCACTTATTGACCTGGATAAAACGACTATAAGAGCAGTGGCCCTTGTTGTCATCCCGGATGTTTATCCCTCTTGCCATCCTTCTTAAAACCTAAAACCCGATACCCAAAATCTTATCAATCCCCCGCCATATATTCTTTCAGCTTATCGGCGAAGCTGCCGGATTCCGGCGTGCTTTTGGGGCCAAGAGATTCCTGGAAATCGCGCAGCAATTGCTGTTGTTTTTTGTTCAAATGCACCGGCACTTCGACCCGGACCGCGACGAATAGATCGCCGCGCGATTTGGCGCGCAGAACGCTCATGCCCTGGCCTT
>CAYRVJ010000080.1:0-6619 GCA_964427785.1 uncultured Alphaproteobacteria bacterium
GGCGTTCTTTCTTTTGATGTGGCTTTTGAACGCTACGACGCAGGAACAGCGGCTCGGCATCGCCAATTACTTCAACCCCGTCACCGTTACCAAAGTCAGCATCAGCGGCAGCGGCGGCGTTTTGGGCGGAACCGCCATGGGGCCAGAAGGCGCGATGACTCAAGATACGATGGCGCCTTCGGTGTCGCCTTCGATGACGACACCCCGCGAATCGGATGAGGGCGAAGATTTGGAATTTCCTGCATCTTCGGCGACCACAACCGAAGAAGCCAAGCTCGACGAATTGGTAGCCAAGCGCGAAGAACAGCAATTCAAGCAAGTAGAACAAAATCTGCGCGAAGCCATTGAGGCGGAAGCGGAGCTGGCGCAACTAAAGGACAGCTTATTGATCGACCGTACAGCAGAAGGTTTGCGCATCCAAATTATCGACCAAGAACAAGTTGAAATGTTCGCCATCGGCAGCGCGCAAATGTTCGATTACACCAAAAAATTACTGGAAAAAGTTGCAGCGGCCGTAGCGCAAATGCCGAACAAGCTTTCGATCAGCGGCCACACCGATTCCAGGCAATATCAGCCAGGCGCGACCTATACCAATTGGGAATTATCAGCCGACCGCGCCAACGCCGCTAGGCGCGTGATCATCGGAACCGGCATGCCGGAGCAGCGCATCGCGCGAGTGCTTGGCCGGGCGGACAGGGAACATATCCTGCCCGAAGATCCAATGAACGCCAAAAACAGACGGCTTAGCATTATTCTTTTGACGGAAAGCAAAAGCCAAAGCTTTAACGCCCTCAAGAACAATCCCCTTGGAACGAATCAAGGGCTGTTCAAGGAAGATCAAAAGACTCCATAGCTTTGCTGTCTATTGTTATCCTGAATGCAGCGTAAACGAAGTGAAAGATATCCAGACATAAACTTCATATCTGGCGATTCCTCACATTCGTTCGGAATGACAATTTTTCTTTCCGCTTGTTTTGAATTTACCGCACCAAATACGGCAAAAATATTTCTGGCGCGCCGCCGAATATTCTTTGGAAAGGCTCGCTAACCATTTGTGCGCAGGTGGCGTCACGATTATTCTTGTCTTTGTTCTGCTCAAAACATTTACCCTGAAAAAGGCCGCGCAGGTCTTGGATTTCCTTGGTCTTTGAAATATTGCGGCAAGACAGGATATCCCGCCACGACAAACATTCCAACATCCGGCAAGCGAATTCCGATCCCGGATTCTCATAGCAGTTCGCGGGCATTTTTACCGCCGTCCCGCCATAGCGCAAAAAGCGGTCTGCCGGAACGCTGCGCTTGCTGAAATCCGGCAGAAAAGTCGATCTTTTTTTCAATTTCGTGAATTTCTTCTCGTCGCGCGTCACGCCAGCTTTCGGTTGTCCCAGCATTTCATCTAAAAGAAAGGCTTCCCAGCTTAAGCGTGTAGTGAATTGATAAAGCCCTTGTTCATGGCTGCGGGTCAAATCCGCCTCGCCGAATCCCAGCGTTTTTAAAATAGCCTGCGCGTTGATCATTTTCGGCCGGTAAGGATCGTGCAACAGCCAGTGATTGGCAGAAAGCTCCACCCGGTAATTTTCCGCCATACGGCCGACATAAGCTTCACAATAGGCCTGGTTAAACTCCCTGCCGTCCAGAGTATCGAACACGCCGCCGCGCACGAAACGGCAATAATCGATTTTATTGTTTTTTGCCGCCATTTCGATGTTGCACAGATCCCGCCAGCCGATAACCTGCACGCCTGGCCGCGCATCGACTTTACGGATTTGCGCCTCGCCGGATATACGCTCGCACCAGGTTTTTTCCCCGGTGTTCAGCGCCAGCAACATATAATATTCTTCATAGCCGTTGGGCAGGCGCCAAACCTGTTCGATTCGTTTGGCGGCAGCCGAATCGGTTATTTTGCTGCCGTCGGATGCAGCGCCGATGGCAAAACTGTTTGCCCATGCCGGGGCAAAAACAACAAACAATCCGAATAAGGCAAAAGCAAAAATTAAACGCTTCATAATTCGATTATACGGCATAATTATGGCCCGTTGGTGGCAATACAGTTCCTTTAATCGTTGAATTTATTGGATTGGGGGAATCCCTTTGGGGCGATGCGCCCGGACTGTGCCCTTTTTCCGATATAATCCTTGATGTTGCTCTCGACCCTTTCCTTGCCGCCGATCGACCATTTCAGCCCGTCTTTTTTGTTAAAGACGGCAGCATCCGCCACATCACCGTCCTTGATTTTTTGCAAAATCACGCCGCGCCCACGGGCCATTTCCGGTAATTCCGCTATATCGAAAATTAGCAATTTGCGGTTGTTTGCAACCACGGCAACGCTGTCGCCATTTGCGGACACGCAGGCCACGGCCTTTGCGCCATCAGCCAAGTTTAACACCTGCTTGCCGTTTTTGGTTTGCGCTACGACCTCGGATTCGGATACCAGAAACCCGCGTCCGTCCGACGACACCACCAGCAATTTACGCACCGGGTCATGGCAAAAGATTTGGATAATGTTATGTTCTTGCGGCAGATCGAACATCAAACGCACAGGCTCGCCAAAACCACGGCCAGAAGGCAGCTTGTCGATACTCAGCGTATAAAACCTTCCGTTGCTGGCGAACAAGGTCAGTTTGTCTGTGCTTTGCGCCGGGATTGCAAAGCGGCCCTCGTCGCCCTCTTTGAATTTTATGTCCTTGGATTCGATTTGATGGCCCTTCATACAGCGAATCCATCCTTGGGCCGAGCAAATCACCGTCACCGGTTCCTTTTCCACCTGCGCGATCGGAATAACGATGGCGGAAGGGGCTTTGCCGAATTTTGTTTTGCGCTTGCCGATGCTGTATTTGTCGCCAAATTTTTCCCGTATCAGCTTGATCGAATCGCCGACCGCTTGCCACTGCAAATCTTCGCTTTTCAAAAGTTTCTTAATGCCGCTTTCTTCTTCTTGCAAGGCTTTGGTTTCTTCGCGGATTTGCTTTTCTTCCAGTTTGCGCAAGGAACGCAGGCGCATATTCAAGATCGCCTCGGCCTGCACATCGGTCAGCTTAAAGCGCTTTATCAGCCGGGGTTTCGGCTCGTCCTCTTCGCGGATGATTTTTATCACTTCGTCTAAATTCAGATAAACGATCAAATACCCGGCCAAAAGTTCAAGCCGGTTTACGATATGATCCAGCCGGAATTGCTTGCGGCGCAGCAGGACGATTTTCTGATGGTCCAAAAAGGCCTGCAAAATCTCGCGCAAATTCATAACCCTGGGCACTTGCTGGCTGTCAACCACGTTCATATTCATGGCGAAACGGGTTTCCAGATCGGTGCTTTGGAACAAGGATTCCATCAACACTTCGGGATCGGTGTTGCGCGATTTTGGGACAAAAACGATGCGCAGATTTTCCGCCGATTCGTCCTGCACGTCATCCAGCAAATGCAGCTTTTTTTCCTGCAACTGCAAGGCGATCTGCTCGATCAGTTTGGATTTGCTGACCTGATAGGGAATTTCATGAACCGCAATTTGCCAGGTTCCGTTTTTCAGCTTTTCGACCGCCCACCGCGCCCGGGTGCGGAAACTGCCCTTGCCGCTGGCATAGGCGGCCTCTATCGCCTCGGCGCTTTCCACGATTTCACCGCCAGTCGGAAAGTCGGGGCCTTGGATATGTTCCAACAGCGATCCGATCCTGGCGTTCGGGTGCTTGATCAAATGCAGTAACGCGCCGCAAATTTCCCCGGCGTTATGCGGAGGAATGTTGGTCGCCATGCCGACCGCGATGCCGCTGATGCCATTGGCCAAAAGATTGGGAAACGCGCCGGGAAGAATCACAGGCTCTTCGCCGCTGTTGTCGTAAGTCGGTCGGAAATCCACCGCGTTTTCGTAAATGCCCTCCAGCAGCGCTTCGGCGACTTGGGTCAAGCGCGCCTCGGTATAGCGCATCGCGGCGGCGTTGTCGCCGTCGATGCTGCCGAAATTGCCCTGCCCGTCGATCAATGGATAGCGCAGCGAAAAATCCTGCGCCAGGCGCACCAAACTGTCATATACCGCCACGTCTCCATGTGGATGGAGCTTACCGATCACGTCGCCGACGACGCGGGCCGATTTCTTATACCCGCTGCCGGGTTTTAACCCCAAATCCAGCATCGCGTATATCAGGCGTCGATGCACCGGCTTTAGCCCGTCACGCACATCAGGCAGCGAACGCGACACAATCGTCGATAAGGCATAAGACAGATACCGTTCGCTCAGCGCCTTGGAAAAGGCGACCGGCTGAATCGGGGACGAAAATAAATCTGCTGTCTTGGACATAATAAAAAAGCCTTAGATTGTTACGCGCAAGAAGTCTGGGGCGAATTGCCGGTCAGCGTTCTTTGCACATGCCTGTTTAATAGAATTCTTGCCATAGGCCAAGATTTTCTATGCGGCTGCAAGACAAACTTATCCAGAAAATGCCCCGATAATTGCAATCCTTGCCATATTTGCAAAGGTGGAACGGTATCATTGGTCGCCCACATATCTTGCAGCAAAAACGGCGGCAACGATAAAAGCCTGCTAGCCCAAGGTTCCGCCGCCTGCCGCGAAACCGCCCGGCCGGATTTCGGCGATACATGGGAAAGATCGTCCCTTTCACCGCTAAGCGCGCAGCAAGAAATATCCAGCCCATAGCCCAAATGGCGCAATAGTTCCACTTCCCAGGCGACAAAGCGCGCTATGCCGTCGGGCTGATCCAGACGCTGCAGCAAATCGAACAAATCCGCGTATAAATCTGCATAAGGCTGTCTTTCCGGCAAAGTCAAAACGCACCATTGGCAAGCCGATTGCAGCGCCAAAAGCGCGGCCGGATTATCAAGATACCGTGTCGCCAGCGACGATTCCAGCTCGATCTGGAAATTGCCCAAATGCTCGCTAAGCCGGGCTTTCCAGGTCAATTTGACGATATTGCCGGGCTGATACAGGCCGGTTGATCCAGATTTCTTGCGCGCAAGCCCGGAATAGCGCCCGTTATTATGCGATAAAACCTGGACGATATAATTGCTTTCGCCGAATTTTTCTGCGTTCAGGACGATGGCTTGGTCGGTAAAATGCATGTTATATTTTTGGGCGCAAGCGCGGCAAAAATCAAGCCAGATAGTCAAGACCCATGTCTTTATAATGCGATCTGTTGTCTTCCCAGTCTTGGCGGATCTTGATATGCAAGAATAAATGCACCTTGCGGCCAAAGGATTTTTCCATTTCTTTTTGCGCCTCGGTACGGATCGATTTGATCTGCGCGCCGCCCTTGCCCAATACAATGGGCTTAAAGCTGTCGCGCGCCAGGATCACCGCCTGGGAAATCTTGACGCTGCCGTTTTTAAAATCTTCCCACATTTCAGTTTCGACATGGATGCCATAAGGTATTTCTTGGGACAAATGCAGAAAAACCTGCTCCCGCGTCAATTCCGCCGCCAAAAGCCGTTCGGAAATGGTGCTTAGCTGGTCCTCGGGATAATGCCATTCGCCCGGCGGCAAAAGACGCAGCAAAAGCAGCCTGAAATCCTGGACATGCTCTTTTTTCAAGGCGGACAGGGCATGAAATTCTGCCGCTGGAAATTTCGCAGCGATGCTCTCGCCAATTTCTTTCAACTTTTCCGAGGATAATTTATCGAGCTTATTTCCCAACAGCAAAAGCTTGGCCCTCTTTGCTTTCGCAAGAATTTCCTGGATATAATTTTCGGGCAAAGGTTTTTTCAGATCGAATATAAAAACAATCACATCGGCATCCCCCAAGGCCTTATAGGCGGATGCGACCATCGCCTTGTCCAGCCTGCGCCTAGGCTGGAACAGGCCGGGGGTATCAACCAGGATCATCTGGCCCGCGCCCTCGCTGTAAATGCCGTGAACAGGAAAGCGTGTGGTTTGCACCTTGGGCGTCACGATGGAAAGTTTCGAGTCCATCAGCGCGTTTAAAAGCGTCGATTTTCCGGCATTAGGCTCGCCCAGGATGGTGACATAACCGAACCGCTTTTGCGAACCGCTAGCCGTCATGATTGCCTTCCAAAAATTGCAGCAAATCGCCCGCCGCTTGCTGTTCCGCCTGGCGTTTGTTAGCGCCGCTGCCGGTTTTCTTTGGGAAGTTGTGCAAGCTGACCTCTATCGTAAATTCCGGTTTATGCGCCTCGCCGCGTATTTCGATCATCTTATATTGTGGCAGTTCAAGCCCCCGCGCCTGCGCCCATTCCTGCAATTCTGTCTTTGCGTCTCGCGGCGGCGCAGAATCACGCGCCAACATAGGGTCCCACAGCCGCACCACGACGCTTTCCGCCATGGCATAACCGCCATCGAGATAGATCGCCGCCACGACCGCCTCGAGAACATCGGAAATAACCGAAGGGGTGATGTCCTTATCCGCTACTTTACCCGTGCTGCGTATATGCGTGCGCAAATCAAGTTGCGCCGCGATATCCACCAAAGTTTCCTGCCGCACCAGGGCGACAAAACGCTTGGATAAATCGCCTTGCCGTTCTTGCGTGAAAACGTCGTATAGCAAGCTTGCGATCACAAGGCCGATCACCCGGTCGCCCAGGAACTCCAGCCTTTCATAACTTAAAATCTTGGAACTGGCGGCGGCAGGCGTGCGCAATGCCTGTTCTAAAAGGCTTGGAG
>CAYRVJ010000081.1:0-6457 GCA_964427785.1 uncultured Alphaproteobacteria bacterium
ACCGTTGAAATTAAGGGCTTTTGTTGCGTGCTGCGCCATAGTATAGAATCCTTGGAAAATTAATAAAATCTTAATGAACAGGATATATCTTAGCCAGCCATGAATACACCATACCAGAGATATACGCAAGATTTGAAGGGAAAGGGCCTTCACCGCACGCTCGATCAGCTGCAGGCGTCGATGCCGCAACCAGTCTTGCCCGAAGGCCGTATCCGGCGCGGGGTAGAGGAATTCGCCAATTTTTCCAGCAACGATTATTTGGGTCTTAGCAAGCACCGCCAGCTGCGCCAGCGCGCAATCGTCTATGCGCAGCAATGGGGCGTCGGCGCAACGGCGTCGCGCCTGATGGCGGGCAGCCTTGGCATTTTTGAAGACATAGAAAATAAGATCGCAGCGGCGATCGGCACGGAATCCGCGCTGATCTTTAACAGCGGTTATCAAGGCAATGTCACCGTATTGCAGGCGCTTTTGGACAAAGACGTATTAGGCGCGCAAGCCATCGTTTTCGCCGACCGGCTGAATCACAGCAGCCTGATCCAGGGCATCCGCCTTGCGGGCGCGAAAATGTGGCGTTACCCGCATCTTGACCTTAATCATCTGGAGATGCTTTTAAAAAAAGCCGCGTCCTCACAAGGGCCGCGCTTTATTGTCTCTGAAACTTTATTCGGCATGGATGGCGACACCGCCGACATCCCGGGGCTTATCGCTTTGGCAAAAAAATACGATGCCTTCTTATATCTTGACGACGCCCATGCGGTTGGCGTGTATGGGAAAAACGGATTCGGTCTGGCTTCGGATTATGCGGATCAAGTGGATTTGATTTTGGGGACTTTTGGCAAAGCAATGGGCAGTTTCGGCGCTTATGTCGCGACCTCGCAGCAAGTGCGCGACTATCTGATCAACAAATGCCCTGGATTCATGTATTCGACCGCTTTGCCGCCGCCGATCATCGGCTGTATTGATGCCGCCATAGACCTTGTGCCGCAGATGTCGATCGAGCGCGCCAAATTGCAATCCTACGCCACTTATGTACGCAGCGCCCTGAAAGGCGGCGCTTGGAATTTAGGCAAAGGAAATACCCACATCATCCCGGTCATCGTAGGCTGTCCCCACAAGGCAAAGACCTTGCAACGCCAGTTGGAAAGACAGGAGATTTTATGCGTCGCCGTCAGGCCGCCGACGGTTCCGGTCAATACCAGCCGTTTGCGCATTTCCTTGACTGCGGCGCACAGCGCGGCGCAGTTGGAACAATTGGCGCAAGTTCTGCTGCATCTGTCCGATAAACCTCAGGAACAAGCTGTGATGGCGGCTTAGCTTTTCAAGGCAAAATGCCCTGCTTTTCCATTTTTGGGCTTATTTGACGCGGCTATTTGCGTTATACCCCAAAGAGAGCATGGTTTGCATGCGGCTTTGGAAACACTTCCTCTTATGTCGGAAAAAACCCACGAGAAAATACGCAAAAGCTTTGGTAGAGCCAGCAACCGGTACGACCAATACGCGTTCGTGCAGCAGCAGGTCAGCGACAAACTGGCAAAGCGCCTGCAGCATGTGGCTTTGCCTTTTGCCCCCAAAATATTGGAAATCGGCGCGGGTACCGGCGCTTTGACGCGCAAGCTGCAAAAACTATGGGGACATGCGGATTACGTCATGAGCGATATTTCTTGGCCGATGATGTCTTATGCCAGGTCGCTAACCCCGCGCAGCGGCCCTAAAACTTCTTTTGTAGTGATGGACGCGCATCACCCGGCGATACAAAAACAATTTGATCTTATCGTGTCCAGCATGACATTGCATTGGCTGCAGCGGCCCTTGGTAAAATTGCAAGAACTAACCGAGCTGTTGCAGCCAGGAGGAATATTTTCCTTTGCCATGCTGGCGGAAAACAGTTTTAGATCCTGGCGTCATGCCTGCATGGCGGCCGGCGTTCCATGCGGTTTGTGGGATTATCCGACCTTGGATGAAATAAAATCCATCCCCGGCATGTTCGCGGTGCAGGAATCTATGAGTATATTTTACGATAGGCCCGAAGATTTTTTGTATAATTTAAAAAACATAGGCGCGGGCGAGCCCAATCCGAATTACCGCAGGCTTTCTTCCCGGCAGCTAAAAGGAGCGCTTGCGGAAGCGCGCAAAATAAGGCCATTTGTCGCCAATTACGAGGTTGTTTTCGCCGCCTATCACGCGACCAAGGATATCGCGGTGTCGCCGAATATTTCCCCGGCTTCGACGACGGCATGATACGCGTCTTTTAATTCCTGTTCCGTCGTGCAATAGGGAGGCAGGATGTAAAGCGTATTGCCGATAGGCCGGATCAAAAGTCCCCGATTTAAGAAAAACAATTTTAGATCCTGGCTTAATTTTCCGCCGTAAACAGACTGTCCCGATATGTCTGCCGCCAAAATGGTTCCTTTAGCGCGCAGTTTTTCAAGATTGGCATAAGGCCCGGCATGGATGAATTCCAGATGCGATTTTTCGATCGCTTCTCTTTGGCGGGGCGACTCGTCTTCCAACAATAAATCAATCGAGGCGATGGCGGCGGCGCACGCCATGGGATTGGCGGTATAGGAATGCCCATGCGCCAAGGCTTTGCCGAAACCGTCGCCCAAGAACGCTTCGTAAATGTCTTCATGCGCCACCGTCACGGCCAGCGGCATGAACCCGCCGCTAAGTCCCTTAGCCAAACATAAGATGTCTGGGATGATTTCGCATTGTTCATAGGCAAAAAGACTGCCAGTGCGGCCGAACCCGGTCATCACTTCGTCAAAAATTACCAGCGCCGTGGATTGGCGGGCCAGGTCGGCGCAGTCGCGGATAAAATCGCCGCTGCACATCTTCATGCCCGCCGCGCCCAATACCATAGGCTCGAAAATAAACCCGGCTATTTCGCCGTCATGCTGTGACAGCAAGCTTTTCAATTGGGCCAGGGATTGCCTTTCCTTTTCTTCGGATTCTTTATCGCCATGCCAGCTTGCAGGGAAAGGAATGGTAAGGACATCGAAACATAGGGATTTATAGGCATCGAAAAACCCGCTTTTCATGCCGACCGACATCGCCCCGACCGTATCGCCGTGATAGGCGCCTTCTAGGGCAATGAATTTCTTACGCTGCGGCTGGCCTTTGTTGACCCAGTAATGCAGTGCCATTTTTATCGCCGATTCGACGGCGGTCGATCCGTTGTCGGAAAAAAAGAAACGGTTTAGCTCGCGCGGGTTTTCGCGCGGCAGCATGGCGTGCAGTTTCTTGGTCAACTCCAAGGCTGGGGGGTGGGTAAAGTCGGCGAAAATAACCTGTTCCAGCTTTTGCGCTTGTTCCGCTATGGCGCTGGCGATTCTGGGATGGGCATGGCCGTGTAGGTTCACCCACCAGGACGATATCATGTCGAGATATGTTTTGCCCGCATGGTCGTAAAGCTTGTTGCCTTCGGCCTTTACGATGCAAAGCGGGTCGAGCGATCCTTTTGCCTGGGTAAAAGGATGCCAAATATGACGCGCGTCCATGTCAAAAAGGGAATGATAGTTTTTCAACGCGATTCCAAAATTTAAGCCGCTATTTCTATCGCCGCCTGATTGCGCCATTGGGCAAATGGAATATGCGGCTTTATATGGCGCAGGCTGTCGGTCGAAATAATAGATAATTGGGGAATTTCCGCAAGCACTTTAACTTTGCCAATTTTTTCAATGGCTTCCTTGTTGTGGGGCATCAGCTCGCCGTTCATGATGACGCCCGTTACCGCAATGTTGCGCGCACGCAAGGCTTCGAGGCTTAGCAAGGTATGGTTGATGGTGCCAAGTTTTGATCTGGATACCAAAACTGCGGGCAACCCCAGCTTTGCAATCAAGTCGATCACCCAGAAATTTTCCGTGATTGGAACCATTAGACCACCCGCGCCTTCGACGATTAGCGGCCTTGGGGTTTTCGGAGCTTGGAAACGGTCGGGTTCAAGCTTGATTCCCATGCGTTTTGCCGCTTCCATCGGCGCCAGCGGGTCGAGCAATTCATAAATAGATGGATGGAAATGATCTTGTGTCAGCCCGGATAATTTGCGCACCGTCGCCAAATCCATTTCCTCGGTGCCGGATTGCAATGGCTTCCAGTAATCCCCGCCAAGATGCAGCGCGATCCAAGCGGCGGCCACGGTTTTGCCGACATCGGTATCGGTTCCTGTTATGAAAAACCCTTTGGGGGGTTGGGACATGGAATTCATTTCCTTAAGAAGGATAAAGCTTGCGCAGAATTAGGTTTCATAGTCAAGCCTTGATTTTTTATGGCGGGATAGCGGTGTAAAAAGCTTTGAAAAAACGGCTCGACCAAGAGCCCAATATTGGATATATTCCGGTTTCTGATACGGGTGTATAGCTCAGCGGGCCAAAGGCTTTGTTTTTAAACAAAGCCGTTTTAAATTAAAGGCTCGACCGCTGGGCGGTTATTGGGTAAAAGTCTTTTTATCGGGTGTATAGCTCAGCGGGAGAGCACTTCCTTGACATGGAAGGGGTCACAGGTTCAATCCCTGTTACACCCACCACGCTTCGCCCCTTTGGGGTTACGGGCTCGGCAAGCCCTTTTACATCAATAACGCATGCAAATTTTGGAATATCCGCGCATCGGCGATGGCGACGCAGCTTTGACCGTCTTGAAAGACCATTTTGAATCTGACTTGCTTATAGGCCCGGGGATGGATGGGCATGGCGTAGGATTTTTTAAAAAATCCGGAAAAGGATTTCCAAAATCCCTGGCCTTGATTCTGTCTGCCCGGCAGATCCCAATCGGTCGCCGTTGCCTTTGCTATATCTGAAATCTTTTCGACGCTGCGGATTTTTTCTTTGACCGGCCAGGTTTGCTCGATGGGGCAATATACCAGTCCTTTTTTCCAAAAACGTTTGACCGGAACGGGCACGCGCAATTGCAAAGCAGGCTTGCGGTAAATTCCGATTTGCGTGAATCGCGCAATCTGCGGGGAAAAATCGCCCTCGATGATATAGACCTCGTTGCTCATGCCGCAAATTTTAAGTGGATTCAAAGAAGATGTCTTGAATAAACCGCTTTATCCCAATAAATTAGGCTCTGCCGCCATATTGCATCGTGATCGCAAGAGTTAAATGGGCTGGTGGGATTTCTCTGTGATCGGTGCGGCCGGGTTTTTCCAATATCCAGGCGCGCTTTAAATTGGAATCAAAGCTATTATTGGTGCTGCTGCTATGGTCGCTTTGCGCGGCGCGCGATGCGGCTTCGGCCTCGTTGTAGCGCACCTCTTGCTGCGCAATGACTAAGGTCTTGTGCAATTTTTTACGGTCGGTCGGAAACATCCGGCTAGATTCAAAGACCAATCTATTTGCGGCCGCGACTTGCTCGGCGAGATTGACGGCGCGCGCCAGCTCTACCCCCCGGCCGATACCATCAAGCAAAATGGTTTGTTCATTTTTGCCGTTCTGCAACGCGTCACGTTGCTTCTTGGCTTCGATAATTTTTGGGGAATGGCCCAAGGCCGGCGCTTTAAGCAAAGCGTGATTGGCTGATAAAGATTTTTCCGAAAGCGATTCCATCAGCAATTGTTCTTGCGCCTTTTGAATGTCGCGGGTCAAGGGGTGTTGGCCTTGATGTGTATGCGCCATGGATATCCATAGGGCGCGGAAAGCCTGCGCGTCGGTAATTTCCTTGCCGCCGGACAATTGTTCCATCTGCGCGGCTTTTAGCGCGATTTTGGATTCTATTTTGCGGCGCAAGGAGTGGTTTTCCGGCAAGGATTTCATCGCCAGAAAATCGGCGGCGATTCTTTGTTCAAGGTTTTTGGCTTGCGCCGCCGGTTGAGGAATCGCATTTTCGCGCGGCGTTCGGATTGCTTTTTTCGGGGTCGCGGCATCAGGCTTGCGCCAAAATGACATTTGCCGCAAAAATTGGGGCGGCAAAGACGGGAACTTGTGTTCCATTCTTTGGACGACTGGGTACATTCCATAATCATATCATAATTTTCTGTCTGTCCTAGGCTCTAAAAATTCAATATTGTATCCTAATAAAATATTTGATATACTATTTACATAACAATAAAGTGATGAAAGTTAACAAAAAAAATTAACTTTTCAAGGATGGGCTGGGATGGGCAAGGATCAGGGCTTAGTATTTGAAAAACCCCCGACTTTGGATGAAATCGCAGGGCTTGCGATTCAAAAGGTCCAGGCTTTGCT
Organism: uncultured Alphaproteobacteria bacterium; assembly: GCA_964427785.1. Classification (GTDB taxonomy): domain Bacteria; phylum Pseudomonadota; class Alphaproteobacteria; order SHNJ01; family SHNJ01; genus CAYRVJ01. Next base: position 6,180 of record CAYRVJ010000081.1, read on the forward strand.
GCAAGCCGGGACGGACGGTGGGGAGCGCGTTACCATAGGCACAGGCCAGAAAATGGCCAAATTCAGCGCGGCGGGCTTGGATTATGAACGGGGCCGTATGGGCCTTGATGATGTCGTCACCACCATGCGCCATACCGTAAACCGCGAGGATATCCCGACTTTCATTACCCAAGAATCCCTGCGCCAGGCAAAATACGAGAAAAATAAAAGCGGTACGGCGAAGTATACCCCAGCGCAGCTTAATGCGGCGGCCAGCTGGTATCTTATCACGGAAATAG
>CAYRVJ010000082.1:0-6354 GCA_964427785.1 uncultured Alphaproteobacteria bacterium
CAGGAAATGTCGCGACGGTAACCCGCGAAGTCGATGCCGGGCTGGAAGTTTTGGAAATGGAACTGCCCGCAATTATCACGACCGATTTGCGCCTGAACGTGCCGCGCTTTACGTCGTTGCCGAATATCATGAAATCCAAATCGAAACCCCAGCAGCAAATTAAACTGGAAGAACTCGGCGTCGACTTATCCCCGCGCCTTATCACCCAAAAAGTGACCGAGCCGCCAAAACGCAAGGCGGGGGTTAAGGTCAAAGATGTCGCCGAGCTGGTTGAAAAACTGCGCGGCGAGGCAGGCGTGTTATGAGCCGCATCCTGATCATAGCCGAACATAACAACGCGCAAGCCGCCAAATCCACCTTGCATGTTTTGGGCGCGGCCCGGGAATTTTCGTTGCCTTGCGATGTTTTGGTTTTGGGGCATGGCTGCGGCGCGGTTGCAGAATCTTTGAAATCCGCGCCCGGCGTTGAAAAGATTTTTATTTGCGATCACGAATCTCAGGCGCATTTCATCGCCGAAAACGCCGTGCCACAGGTTGCGGCGATTGCAAAAAATTATTCGCATATTCTGCTGCCCGCGACCAGTTTCGGCAAAAATATTCTGGGGCGTTTGGGCGCGGCGCTGGATGTGCAGCCCATTTCCGACGTGATCAAAATTCACGGGGCCGATACATTCGACCGGCCGATTTACGCGGGCAACGCGATTGCGACCGTGCAGTCGAAAGACGCGATTAAAATCATGACATTGCGCCCGACCAATTTTCCTAGCCTTAAATTGGAAGGCGGCAATGCCGAAATTGCAACGTTATCTATCGGCGCTTCTGCTTCGCGCGCCGCGCGTTTTGTCAGGTTGGAATCCTCGCCAAGCGCAAGGCCGGATCTTGGCGCGGCGCGCATCGTGATTTCGGGCGGCAGAGGATTGGGGTCCAAGGAAAATTTCAAGATATTGGAAAAACTTGCCGACAGGCTTGGCGCCGCCATCGGCGCAAGCCGTGCGGCGGTCGATGAAGGATTCGTGCCAAACGATCTGCAAGTCGGCCAGACCGGCAAGATCGTCGCGCCGGAATTATATATCGCCGTCGGCATTTCCGGCGCGATCCAGCATATCGCCGGGATGAAGGATAGCAAAGTGATCGTCGCGATCAACAAAGACCCCGAAGCCGCGATTTTCCAAATCGCCGATTACGGCCTGGTCGGCGATCTGTTCGCGATCTTGCCCGAGCTTGAGGCTGCGCTAGAAAAAGCCAAAAATTAACCTATCTAGGGCAGTAAAAGGCCGCTGAAGCGGCAATTCTGGCCCATTTTTAAGATATACCGCTTGACGAGAGACGATCGGCTATATATTCTTTTCCTTAAAAGAAACAATTCTAACTAAGAGGACTGTGTATAATTTTTTATAATGCCTGGCTTGTAAGAACGCTGCCGCGCGAACGGTAATCACACTTGCCCGGCTAGGCAAACCGCATGAGCATAAAAAACATGGCAGAAAAATATTCCTCTATTGCGGATGAAGCGTTAAATCGCGGCTTGAAATTGGGCAGCCGGATGCAAGATGGCTGGGTTTATGCCGGGATTTCGCCTACGACCCACACCGCTTTTGCCTATGCGCCGGTCCTGGCGTTTGACGGCCGGAATGTATCTTATCGTTATGCCATCGAATTCCGTCCTGACCGCCTTGCCGCCGGTTATAAAGATAGCGCCCAGCGTTGCGACAAGGATCTGCAAGATCCCAACAAAGACGATGATGGCCTGGCCACCCTTCCTAGCTTTGAAGAGGCTGCTATTATTGCAAATAATGTTTATGACCATCTGGTTTTTGAGCGTCGATATACTCCGCATAAACGTTATTAAATGACAGGAACGGTGATCCAATCCAGCTCTTTTCGAGTCAAGATTGCCTGGAATACCGAAATTGCCAAGGACTGCGCGAAAGTCCCCCTTGTTTTTATCCGCAGAGACCGGCGCGGCTTGTACACTCCGGTTCCAAAACATCATTACAACCGCTGCAAACACAGATAGAGTTTTTTCCAAGTCTTGCGGCGCGAGCGGTCATCACTGTAATCTTAAAGGCGCAATTGGCCACGTCTTTGGGTCAAGCGGATTTCTTTGCTAGGAACATTGCGTTGAATGGGGTAGCTTGTTGTCAAATTCCATTCCTTATTCCAAGGAGATTTCCATGACCATCACCATCCAATCCATCGGCGTTATCGGCGCGGGCCAAATGGGCAGCGGCATCGCCCATGTCTGCGCGCAAGCCGGATACAATGTCACGCTGCTTGATATCAGCGACGATAGGGTGAAGGCAGGCGTCGCCGGTATCGAGAAAAACATGGGCCGCGCCGTGTCCAAGGGCAAAATGAACGAGGCCGATATGAAAGCCGCGCTGGGGCGCATCAAGGGCACGGCGAATTACGCCGATATGAAAAATTGCGATTTGGTGATCGAGGCCGCGACCGAAAACGAGGACATCAAGAAAAAAATCCTGCAAACCCTTGTGCCGAATTTGAAAAAGGACGCTTTGGTCGCAACCAACACCTCGTCGATTTCCATCACCCGGCTTGCCGCCGCGACCGACCGGCCAGGCCGTTTCATCGGCATGCATTTCATGAATCCCGTGCCGATCATGCAATTGATCGAGGTAATTCGCGGCATCGCCACCGACGACGCCACCCATGACGCGATTTTGGACGTCGCCAAAAAACTGGGCAAGACCACTGCCGAATCCGAAGATTTTCCGGGCTTTATCGTCAACCGCATTTTGCTCCCCATGATCAACGAGGCGGTGTACGCGCTGCACGAAGGCGTGGGCGACGTGAACGCCATCGACACCGGGCTGAAGCTGGGCGCGAATCACCCGATGGGGCCTTTGGAATTGGCCGATTTCATCGGGCTGGATACTTGCCTTTCGATCATGCAGGTTTTGTATGACGGACTTGCCGATTCCAAATACCGCCCATGCCCGCTGCTTGTGAAGTATGTCGAAGCCGGATGGCTGGGCCGCAAAACCGGCAAGGGTTTTTACGATTACAGCGGCGAAAAGCCGGTGCCGACAAGGTAGTATATATAAAGGCACTAGATGATAACTGATGAAATTCTAGACCCAAAAAGAAAACCAGCCGACCATGTGATAAGGGTCGACACCGATTATGCCTATCCTCAACGCCCGCCCTTGTTTAGTAACTCCGATAACTATGTAGATTTTAATTCGGTTGTGGCTAATCAATACCGTCCCGGCACGCAATATGACGCGCTTGGCGGAAATGATATTGTGACTCTGCCTGCGACTTTGCAAGACGCGCAAAGATCGGGTTTCGACCACACCCGCGTTTTTTCCGGGGGCGACGGATTGGATGTTATTGTCGCTGGAGATATCGGTTACAGGATTGACGGCGGCGCAGGAAATGACGGCCTGTATGGCGGATTGGGGCATGACGTTCTGAACGGCGGAAATGGCAATGATGCCTTATTCGGTAATGGGCTGGGCGATTTACTTATCGGCGGCCAAGGATTTGATTATTTTGTTTTCGATCTTTGGTATGGAAACTTTAATCATGGAACCGATATTATCGCGGATTTTGAGCGCATTTTTGACCGAATTGAAATTAACGCCGAAGTTTTTGTCGATTATGACGGCAGAGACCTGGAAAATCTTTTAAATCTGGGAACCGATAAAAACGGACATGCTACAATAAAAATAGACCGTGATGGCGAAGCGGGTTTGCACGAATGGCAGCAAATAGCCGAAGTGCAGAATATGCCCGAGCTGTTTCTGGAAGATTTGGTCATCGCCAAATACTATTTTGATTCCGGGTCTTTTAATTATGAAGGCGGCGCTGCCCGCGATAAAGTCTTTTTATTCAATGCGAATTCCTCTCTGCACGCCGAAGGCAGGGGCGGCAGCGATAATTTCCAAGGAGGGAATTTCGGCGATTACTTGGATGGCGGCGACGGTAACGACAGCCTATGGGGCGGTCTTGGCTCTGACATATTGATTGGCGGCACAGGAGATGATTTGATTTTTGCAGATATGCCCACTTCTGTGCCTTCCATTGGATTGAGTGGCGAAGATGTGATAATTCCCGGCGGCGGGTTCGATGGGATAAATCTATACGACATCGGGGGAGGCAATGATTTTATGTCCGATGAAATTTATTATGGACTTGAAGATTATAATAGCCATTTCGATGTCATAAACGGGTTTTACAGCGGCAGCGACAAGATTATGCTGTCGGATTTAATAGATTATAATGGCCTGATCCATGATTTTGCGCAGATAACGAATGTCAATGGCATCACAAGGTTAAGCATCGATATGGATGGTAATCAGGGAAATTATGGTTGGAAACAGCTGGCGCAATTTTCCAACTTTGGCATGACCGGCAATATTGTAAACTACACCGATCTGGTTGTTGTTTAATAGCGGCCCGGTGCCGACAAGGTAGTATTATCGGCAAAATAAAGACTCTTTACAAAAAAATCTTTTTCCTTTAAAGACCAGCTCTTTAAGGAGTGCATTCCCGTGGCAAAAAAGTCTAACGATGGCATAACGATACTGAGTATACAAATCCACTCCGGCCTGGTCGAGGCAATGGAGTATGGTGATAGGGACGCTGTTCACGCTATACTATGGGATGCAACTGAGCTTGTAGCGGAAATAAAACAGGTATCCGTGCGTGCGGAATTTGTCCGGGCGCTTGCCTATACGATAAGGATTGCGGCGGGGCGTGGAGTAAGCACCATTGATAACCCCGAAAAAGAATTATTCACGACGGGAGAAGCCGCGCAGATTTGTAAAGTATCTCAGAAAACCATCGCCCGTTATTTCGATTCGGGCCGCTTGCGCGGTTACCGCGCGCCTGGCATCGGTTCGCGCCTTATATTCAGGGACAGTCTGATCTGTTTTATTAGGAAATGCCGCATTACAAGCAAGGGCTGTGCGTGGGAAACTTTGCGACAAAGCGTTGAAAAAAGCGGTATACCCGAATGGCAAGAGGCAATTAAAAACCCGACGCTGGATTTGGAAAGGGTTAATCACGCCCGGCATATGCTGGAAGAATGGCGCTTTCGCGGGTACGAATAATTGTCAGGTTCCCGCTGGTGGGTTTTCTTGCGCCGGCAGAAATTGTTCCAAAAAACCTGTCATTTCCGCACTGTCCCATTCGGCGGCGCCGAAAAGCCGCGCGATTTCCTGTCCGTCCGGCGTCATGACAAAGCTGGCGGGAAGGCCAGGAACTTTCCAGCGCGACGAGATCGCAGATTTTTCGTCTGTGAAGATTTCCAGATTTTTCAGCCCGGTTTTATCCATAAATCCTTTGGCCGCGGCATAGCCCTTGACGTCCTGATTGACCGCGATCACCTTTAACCCGCGCGGCCCCAGTTTTTCTTGCAACCGGTCCAGCGCGGGCATTTCCTTGATGCAGGGCACGCACCAGGTGGCCCATAAATTCACCACAAGCAACTGTCCCTTGAAATCGGTAAGTTTCAGCAGTTGGTCGTCCCCGCCGCGAAAGGCGACAGGCGGTTTCTTGACTGGGCTTTCATTGACCAAAAGCCCGCCAATGGCGGATTCCGCGCGGGCCGCAGGCGGCAAAAGATTGTAAAACAGGGCGGCAAGGGCTATGATGAAAACCCAATTTCGGAAAATTCCTGTCATGTCCCGGACCCTTTCAAAAAAACAATCGCGGCGGAAAACGCCATCCAAAAACGCCCTTTGGGGCGGGCGGTTTAACGCCGCGCCTTCGGCCGTCATGCAACAGATAAATGTTTCGATCCACTTTGACAAGCGTTTTGCGATGCAGGACATAAAAGGGTCGCGGGCGCATGCGAAAATGCTGGCCCGGCAAAGGATCATTTCCGCAAAAGACGAAGCGAAAATCCAAAAAGGGCTGAACGCGATAGAGGCGGAGATAGGGGGCGGAAAATTCCCGTTCCGCGAGGAATTCGAGGATATTCATCTGAACATCGAAGCGCGCCTTCAGGAATTGATCGGCGATGCGGCGGGACGGCTGCACACCGCGCGGTCGCGCAACGACCAGGCGGTCACCGATTTCCGGCTTTGGGTGCGCGATCAGATCGACGATCATTTTCTGCCTGCGCTGGACGGGTTGATCCGCACGCTTGCGCAAAAAGCGGCGGAGTATAGCGATACGATCATGCCGGGCTATACCCATTTCCAGGCGGCGCAGCCCGTCACATTCGGCCATCATCTTTTGGCTTATTGCGAAATGCTGTCCCGCGACGCGGCGCGATTTTCCGATTGCAGGGCGCGTTTGAACGAATCGCCTTTGGGCGCAGCCGCCTTGGCCGGAACGTCTTTTCCCATCGACCGGCATTTTACGGCAAAGCAATTGGGATTCG
>CAYRVJ010000083.1:0-6314 GCA_964427785.1 uncultured Alphaproteobacteria bacterium
GGCTGTCCGGCGCGAACGCCGCCCCGGCCAAGGACCAAGGCGAAGGCAATTCGGCAACCTATCGCCTTTTGAATCTTTTCGGCGATGTGTTCGAACGCACCCGCTCGGAATATGTCGAGCCGATCGAAGAAGACAAGCTGATGGAAAACGCGATCAACGGCATGCTGTCGGCGCTGGATCCGCATTCCAGCTATTTGAACAACAAGAATTTTCAGGACATGCAAGTGCAGACCAAAGGCGAATTCGGCGGCCTTGGCATCGAAGTTACGCTGGATAACGGCCTGGTTAAGGTAGTGTCGCCTATAGACGATACGCCCGCCGCAAAAGCCGGGATCAAACCCGCAGATTTCATCAGCCATATCGATGCCGAGGCTGTAATGGGGCTAAGCCTTTCCGAGGCGGTCGAAAAAATGCGCGGGCCGGTTGGCACCAAGGTAAAGCTTTCGATACGCCGCGAAGGTGCCGATCCTTTCGATGTCACCCTGACGCGCGACATCATTAAAATTCAATCGGTGCGCCACAAGATCGAAGGCGATATCGGCTATGTGCGAATCACCACATTCAACGAGTTGACTTATCCCGGCCTGACCAAGGCGGTCGAAGAAATAAAATCCAAGCTGGGCGCGAAATTGCAAGGCATAGTTTTGGACATGCGCAACAATCCGGGCGGGCTTTTGGATCAGGCAATCGCGGTATCCGACGCGTTTCTGGAAAGCGGGGAAATCGTATCGACCAGGTCCCGCCATGTCGAAGACACGCAGCGTTATAACGCCAAGCCCGGCGATTTGGTCAAAAGCATCCCGATCGTGGTGCTGATCAATGGCGGCTCCGCCTCGGCCTCTGAAATCGTCGCCGGCGCATTGCAGGACAATCACCGCGCCATCGTTTTGGGATCGCAGTCTTTCGGCAAGGGATCGGTGCAAACTATAATCCCGCTGCCGGGACATGGCGCGATGCGGCTGACCACGGCGCGTTATTACACGCCGTCCGGCCAATCGATTCAAGGCAAGGGCATCACCCCGGACATCGACGTTCCCGTCGCCAAGATTGAAGTGCTTGAAGCTAGCGGCAAAGGCCGAAGAGAAGCCGATCTGCGCGGCGCTTTGCGTAACGAGGAAGACCTCAAAGAGAAAAAGCCGGAAGAAAAAGCCAAGATAGAAGCTGAAAAATTCGCCGCCGCCGAATCCGGCAAGGTGGACGAGGATTATCAGCTGGCGCGGGCGATAGACTTGCTGCGCGGCATTTCGATCTATAGCCGCACCGGCGCGCCAAAACCTGAAACAACCGGCGGCGCAAAGTCGAAAACCGCGCCGTAAAGGCTGATTGCCGATGTTACGACGCCTGTCCTGGTTTATGCTTTATGCCTGCATTTTTTTATGCTTGGCATCGGCGTCGGCGGTTGTGGTTTGGGCAAGTTTGCAGGGCGGCGCGCCCGTGTCGCAAGATAGCGGCGTGCCACAAGCGGTTTTAAGCTTTGGCCTGGAAGAAATGGCGGCGCCGGTTCCAGGAGAAATCCCTGCGCAACCCACCGCCATGCCGGAAGCGCCGCAAGAAACTTCGCCGCTTGAGCCTCCTGTCTTGCCGGAAGAAGCCGCGGCAAAACCCATCGAGGTCAACCCAAATCTTTCCGAAGTGATCGAGGGGAAAACCCTGCCCAAAATCGAAGGCAAAGCGGAACCTTGGAAAAGCTATGCCGCCGCGCGCGATCCGTCGGATACCAGGCCGAAAATAGCTATCGTGGTTTCAGGTCTTGGCCTTAAGGTCGCTATTACCGAAAAAGCCATCGCCGTTTTGCCCAGCGCCGTGTCTTTTTCTTTTTCGCCTTATAGCGCTTCCGGATTCACGCTGATGCAGCGCGCCCGCGCGGACGGGCACGAGGTGCTTTTGGATTTGCCGATGGAACCTTTGCTTCCGCAGATTCAAGATGCGGGGCCAAAGGCGCTCTTAACCGGCAGCAGCGCGGAAGAAAATCTAAGCCGCCTGCAATGGGTCATGAGCCGGGGCGAAGGCTATGTCGGACTGCTGGCGATGATGGGCGGTAAATTTTTGGGCAACGATGCAAGCCTGCGCCCCGTACTTGCGGAATGTAAAAAGCGCGGCCTGATGTTCGTCGACAACGGCCAGGGTTTTGGCACCTTGGCCAATAAGATCATTTCCGAAATCGGCGCTACCGGGGCGGGTATCGACATACAAATTGATCAGAATCTCGACCGGGGCAGTGTCGAAAAGTCTTTCTTGCGCCTTGAAGAAATAGCGAAATCCAAGGGATTCGCCGCCGGAATCACCCGCCCATACCCCCTGATTCTTGACGAAATTGCGGCCTGGAGCAAAAGCCTCGAATCCAAAGGCATCGCGCTTGTGCCTATCACGGCGCTTGCCAATTAGGACAGAATGTTTAGTGTATAGGGATGGTGCTTATCTTTTTTTCCTGAACACTATGCGCTAAACACTGTACACTGTTATGTTGAAAGACCCCACCCTTTACCGCCCCGGTGTCGGCATCGTGCTGTTGAACGGCACAAACCACGTTTTCGTGGCGCAACGCGCCGACAAGCATTTTGACGCCTGGCAAATGCCCCAAGGCGGTATCGACGAAGGCGAAGATCCGCGCGCGGCGCTGTGGCGCGAATTGCGCGAGGAAACGGGGACGGACAAAGCCGAAATATTGGCGGAACATCCCGAATGGCTGTATTACGATCTGCCATTCGATCTGCAAAAAAAATTATGGGGCGGGAAATTTTCCGGGCAAAAACAAAAATGGTTTTTACTGCGTTTTACCGGCATGGATGCGGATATCAATATCAATCTGCATCAACCGGCGGAATTCACGGCGTGGAAATGGGCCGATCCCAAGGATATGCTGGATATGATCGTCCCGTTTAAAAGGGATGTGTACCGGGAAGTGCTGAGGGAATTCGCTATAATATAATCAAATGCCGATTTATACCCTCGCCCGTGCCGCCTGCACAGCGATGATTTTTTCTTTCAGCGCAGGGATCGGTCCCATATTTCTTGATATGGAAACCGGCTTTTGGCCCCTTGCCCGCACCGCTTCCTGGGCAAGTTTAAAATCCCAAATATCGCCTTTATTCACCGGGTGAAAATTCACCTGTACTTGCGGCGTGGATGGATCCAACCCTGGCAAGTTTTCGCCATAGATTATCACCGGCAAATCCGCGCTGATGCCGGATAGGGCAAGCGCTATGGCGCGGCCATCCAATATTTCCGGCGCATCGACATGATTCAAATATTTGTGGAATTTTATCCCATCATGCGCCACGACCGAAACGCCATGCACTTGCCAATAAGCGGCATAAGCAAGGCAAGCCAGCAAATTGGTCACGTGCCAGGAATCGGAAAAGGGCAAGTCCAACAAAGCAATATTGCTTTGCTTGGCTGTTCTTGCCAACTGCGCCGCCGCCATTCCTTCGTGCTCATGCTGCGCGCCGTCCTCGCCGCGCAAATGGATGATCGCGCCGCGCAAGAACGCTGCTTTATCGCGGAAAATTTTTTCAATATCCGTAATAAAAGAAATTTTGGCCCTGCTGTCCAAATCAGCCCAGCCCTTGAACGCCCCAAAAAACGCCGAACCAAAAACGGTTTTTACATGACCTGCCATAATCGTACCCATTTGTTTTTTATGCCGGCTTTTTAATAGCCTTGCGCCGTTTCTTACGCCGCCGCAACATGGCGGCAGATTTTTCTTAAGCTGCTTGCTTCAATTCCTGGTCCAGTTTTTGCAAATTGCGCCGGATTTTTTTATATGCCAGATCGGCGATCAAACGGTTGGCGCGTCCGCCCGCTTTCATGCCAACGGCCTTTAGAACCATGCCGACGGCGCGTTCGATATGATGGTGGCGGTAATAGCTGTAGGCCCCCGCCTTGTAACGCTTGTTGTACAATTCCCGGTCATAAATCGCGTTGTCGTTGGCGGTGTTGGCGGCGAAATAGGCATAAGACAGCTCGTCGTCTTCGGTTTCCGACACGCGCCCGAGCGCGATGCGCAGCCTTTTCAAAAATCCGATTTTTTCGATTTCGAGATATTTCTTGAAATGCTGATAAAATAATTTGTAATGCCGGAATTCGTCTGCGGCGATGTGGCGGCAGATTTCTTTCAGCACCGGCTCGTCGGTCGATTCCATCAGCGCGGTGTAATAGGAACTTGTTCCGGTTTCGACGATGCAGCGCGCGATCATTTCGCCCGATTTCGAACCGCGCAAGGAGGCGCCGTCATGCGATACCGGCACTTGATAGCCTGCGGTAAAACGGGCAAAGGCGGATTCCAGATCAAAGCTTGGATCGGCCAGATTGGCCCATTTTCCAAGCGCGTTGCCATGCTGGGTTTCTTCAAGCCCCCATTCGATAGACGCCTTGCAAAATTCCTCGTCGCCCGCGAAAAGCCCCGCCAAATGTTCGGCATATTGCCCGCCATTATATTCGACAAGCGCCGCGGCCTTGACCAGCGGCACGATCGAAGGATCGATTTTTGACGCATCGAATCTATCCCAGGCGATGTCGGTTTGATAATCCCAATGTTTCATGCGGCGGTGACCAGTTGACTGTTGACAGTTAACACCAGTTATAAATTCTACCTTATAAAAAGTCAGTTCGATTATAACGAAAACGGCGGCCGATTATAAAACCGGCCACCGTCAATTTTATACCGTGAACCGTTAAGCCGTTTTGCGGCGGCGGCGTGCATCCAAAAAGCTTTCTGCTTCTTTGTCGATGCTGTGTACCGGGCGGTTTTTGCTGTCGACCGGGACATTCTGCGGCTGCCAATTTCCGACCATGGCGGCGGGAATGCTGGCATAGGTCATGATAATGACGATGTCGCCTGGCTTTGCCAAATGGGCGCAGCCGCCATTGGTTTGAATCGTGCCGGACGCCTTTTTTGCGGGCAAAGCATAGGTTTCAAAGCGCGCGCCGGTCGTAACGTTGACGACCTGCACTTGTTGGTATTGGTTGATCCCGGCCATTTCCAAAAGCTTTTCATCGACGCTGATGCTGCCTTCGTAATTGACGTCGGATTCGGTGACTGTGGCTCTGTGAATTTTTCCGGATAGGACATTAATCATCATGATAGTTATCTCCCTTATTTCTTTTTTAAAAACTTTGATACTGACCGTTTCTGCGCCCGCTTCTGTGCCATACCAGCCCTTAAACCACCGGATAATCACCCCGCAAAGGGCAACATGGCCTGGGCTATTTGTAAATCGCGGCGCAATTGCACTTCTTTTACGCTATCGGCAGAGCGCAATTCCTGGCTCAAATTTTCGATAGTGGATACAATTTTGTCGCGTTTAAGTTCTGTGACAGGTGTAGCATTATCTGCAAGGATGGTGCAACGGTTATTTTCAATTGCCGCAAACCCCCCATGCAGAAAAAGCATCTCTGCCGCTTCCTCGCCCTGGAAAAGGGTTAATAAGCCCGGTCTTAAGCTGCTTAACAAAGGCGCATGGTGCGGCAAAACGCCAAAATCGCCGTCGGCGCCCGGAATCACCGCCTGGCTGACCTGGCTTTTCGCCAGAATCTTATCCGGGACGATGATTTCCAATTCCAGTTTATCGGTCATAAAATTATCCTAAATAAATCTAAGAAGACATTTTCTTTGCTTTTTCAATAGCCTGTTCGATTGTGCCGACCATGTAAAATGCCGCTTCGGGAAGATGATCATACTGGCCGGAAACGATGCCTTTGAAACCCTTGATTGTATCTTCGAGGCTCACCAAAACGCCGGGCGATCCGGTGAAGACTTCGGCGACATGGAAAGGCTGCGACAAGAAACGCTGGATCTTACGCGCGCGGGCTACGGTCAATTTGTCTTCTTCGGACAACTCGTCCATTCCCAAAATCGCGATGATATCTTGCAGCGATTTATAGCTTTGCAAAACTTGCTGCACGTCGCGGGCCACTTTGTAATGCTCTTCGCCCAAAACCAGCGGATCCAAAATCCGCGAGGTGGAATCCAAAGGATCAACCGCAGGATAAATGCCAAGCTCGGCGATCTGCCGCGACAAAACCGTGGTCGCGTCAAGGTGAGAGAACGACGTCGCCGGCGCGGGATCGGTCAAATCGTCGGCCGGAACGTAAATCGCCTGCACCGATGTGATGGAACCCTTGTTGGTCGAGGTGATGCGTTCCTGCAAAGTGCCCATGTCGGTCGCAAGCGTCGGCTGATATCCAACCGCCGAAGGAATACGGCCAAGCAATGCCGACACCTCGGAACCCGCCTGGGTAAAACGGAAAATATTGTCGACGAAAAACAAAACGTCTTGGCCTTCTTCGTCGCGGAAATATTCGGCCTGGGTCAA
>CAYRVJ010000084.1:0-6154 GCA_964427785.1 uncultured Alphaproteobacteria bacterium
AGCGACTCAGGCGATTAAAGCAAAATGGCTATGTCAAAAAAATTACAGCACTCGTGTCTGCGGAATTTATGGACATGACGCTATGTGCTTTTATTTTTGTCACTTTAGACAAAGCAGAACATCATAAAGGTTTCTTGGAGGCAGTTAGTCGCAATAAGTCTATTCTAGAATGCCATCATATTACAGGAGAGCATTCTTACGTGTTGAAGGTACGCTGCTCTAATACAAAAGCTCTGGAGATCCTGATTACTGATTTTCTAAAGGGCCAGTGTAATGTTGCCAAAACACTAACCCAGATTGTGCTTTCATCTCATAAGGATGAGAGTTTGATTGTGGATTAACCCAGATTAAACTTCCCAACATCCACCACTTCACTAATCCCAATCTCTTCCAAAAAATCCGCCTCATGGGAAATAACGATCATAGCACTGGGATAAGCCTTGAGGACTTGCACCACATGCTCTTTTGTTTCTAAATCAAGGTTATTGGTGATTTCATCCAGAATTAGGAGTTTAGGTGTTTTAGCTGCGATTTGCGCGAGAGACAGCCGCGCCTTTTCACCGCCAGAAAGTGTACTGACAAGGGCATTCACTTCCTCATTTTTACGAAATAAGAAGTCATTCAGGTGACGCCTTATTTCAGCATGGGGCAAGTGAGGCACAAGGTCTGCTATGGTTTCAAGTACGGTTTTATCAGGATTTAATGTGCCGTAATGCTGGTCGAGATAGCCAATATCCTCCCATTTTATCACATGCCAATCCCCAGTTTTATAAACACTTTTGTCTCCAAGAATGGCTTTTATAAGCGTGGATTTACCGCTGCCGTTATCACCTGTAATGGCCATACGCTCACCGCTCTGAAGGCTGAAACTGATTCCAGATAAGATAGGCTGCCCCTCACAATAACCTATAGAGCCGGCGGATATTTGTACGATCATACCTCTGCCTGCATCAGAACCTTCTATAGAAAATTTAGGGGTAATGATTTCAGGAAGTCTGAGATCGCTCAAGCTTTCGGTTAAATCAGATTTCCGCTTATCAATGGCAGATTTTTTAAGGCCAGACGTTTCTTCGGATCGAGAGGCTTTTGCGTTACTAACCACAGTGGGCCACTTGCGCTGATCAATACTCTTTTGACCTTTGGCTTTGCTTTTAGAACTGCGCTGTTGTTCTTGCATCAGCTTATGGTGCATATCCTTTTTCTGGCGATTCAAGAGTTCCAACTCTCCTTCAATAGAGGAACGTTTTAGCTTGATCTCACGCATATAATCATCGTAATTACCCGAGAAGATATGAATCTTACCGTGATCGATATGCCATAAAGCATCGGTGCACTGACGCAGTAGCTCCTTATCGTGAGAGACCATAATGAGCGTGCCATGGTAGTTTTGCAGCATACGCATCAAGCTTTTCTTATTGCGGCTATCAAGATGATTGGTCGGCTCATCAAGCAGCAGAACGTTAGGGTCAAGGCTTAGAGCTTCTGTCACGGCTTTGTTCAAGCGCTGCCCGCCGCTTAAGTCTGCATGATCAATAATCACTTGAGGAACATACCCAACAACAACGTCTGCGCCGCAAAGTGAGGCAATCATTTTTAGCAAGCTAGATTTTCCGCTGCCATTTCTTCCGATAATAGCAATGCGGCTACCATAAGGTATTTGGCAACTGAAGTTCTCAAAGCAGGTTTTGTGAGGAAAAGATAGATCGAGGTCTTTGATTTGAATGGGTTTATGCATCATGATGTATTTCTCTAAAAGGTCATTTTTAAGACTATTATGACAACAATAAGCAAATAGCTTTGTTGTTTGCGCCCTAAAAACAAAGGGCAATTTTAGAGAATGATTTTCATGTTTGCGTAAAACCTCTGGTAAACTATATGTGTATATAATATATGTTTTGGCCTAAGAAGTCAATAACCTTATTCAGCTTGATTTGCAATTTTTAGCTTATCAAGCAGGTCCATGTAATCCTGCAGCACCGGAATAAGGGGGCTTTGCTCTGGTAATGCAGCAACCGATTCCTCGATTCTTTGCCATTCTTGCGCAGTGTAATGGGGTGCGGTCGGGCAGTTACTTGTCGGCATTCTCCCGAGATTTGCGCAGCCGCTCAAGCAGACCAGACTTACCCCGATCATGATAAGATTTATTTTGTTCATCCAATTTTTCATAAGATTCTTGAAGCTCTAAATTTTCTTCTGCTTGCTTGCGCCTTAGCTGCTCTTTGCCCAGCATATAAGCTAAAAACGGTTGTATCAGATCGCGCAAAGCTTGCAGTAGCGCTGATATCCAAAGCGGCATCACGTTTCAAGACTTCTGATCAATTTTAGCTTGGGTGTTTTTGTTCATCACACGCCCCACAACATAGGTAATGACCATCGCTGCAATGCTGGCAACTGACGCTTCGTTGAGGTTAAGTCCAAGTTCTGATGCACCTGCAACAGCGATGCTGCCAATTAAGGTTGCCCAAAATTCAGTGGTTTTAATGCCTGGTTTCATTTTATGTCTCCTGTTATAAGTTTATGCATAAGCTCGCCTCAGCCACCCTTTGAGGAACTTCGCTCGTTTGGGTTTGGTTGCTGCAAGGGTTCGGTAATATCCGGCTGCTTCTGATTTTAGAGCTGCAAGCAAATCAGTCAGATCAGCTTTGTTGATGGCGGCAAGCGTCATAGGCCCTAAAATACCGTCTTCTAAAATATCTTGCCCCGTGGCTCTTAATGCTCTTTGAACAAGCCTATGGGCCCAGTTTGATCCCATATTTACCGCCAGATCAAAAACTTTGGTCGCTAAGTTCACGTCCTTGATATCTTTATAAAGCTGGGGCTCCCAAAAATCGTGTTTATAAATGGCTTTGGCTTGATCAACAGTCAAGGTATCCACGTCAATATGGGGATAGCTACGTTTGGAAATCCCATATTTAGTTTCGCCGCCGTCATCGTCTATGTCATTGCTGTAGCCACCTTCATGGGCTAATACAAAGCTGACGGCATGCTCAAAGCGTTCATCGGTTATGGGTAGCGTTGGTTTATTTGCCATGACTGATTCTTGCCTCCAAATCATTAAGTTCTTCATGAAGGGAGATAATGCGCTCTTCGAGCCGAAAGACTTTTTCTGCAAGCTGCTGATTCTTTTGAAACCATTCCTCCTGCATCACAACCCTTGTATCCAGTTTTGCTGCCCACCATATGGCGGTGAGTGTTTGTAAAATCATCGCAACAACAAGTCCTATGGGGATTTTGCGATCCCATTGCCACTTTGTTAGCATATTCGTTTTATTGGTCATCCATATCTCCCTCAAAATCACGCGAAGCATCGATAGTGGTGCGATAACCGCTGTTATCTAACGTGTGCTCTGCACGTGTTATTATCCAGTCGCTCGGAATGCCGGAACGAAACCCCGATAAGTAAATTTTGGATTCCGCTACCAGATCGCCGCGACCTGCTAAGGTTATATTCAAGGTTTGTGTGCCACGTGTCAGGCGCTCGAGTTTTGCTTGTGCCGCAGCCTTTGCAAGTCCGCTATTTGGGTAAACACCACGAAGTGTATGCACAGGATCGCCATCTCCTGCCTTTTCTTCGATGGGCTCGGCTTTATCGGGATCATGCCAATAGCAAATGACAGATGCTTGACGGTCACGTTCGGCAAAGGTGACACGCCAACTGGAGACTTCTTTTAAATCAATGGTGCCGCCCCCAATTAATTGCCCGGTAAAAGATTTCGCCTTACCTTCGGGGACAAATAACAAAAACCCATTGGCAGGTTTACTGATGGCTCCATGGAGCTGGGCAAGCCTGGAAAGTAAATGCATATCGCTTTCTGCCGTTTGATCAATGTGCGGCAGGACAATATCTGTAAATTGTGAGGCAATGCGTGGTTCATAGCCGTGTTTGGCCGCAATGGTACTGACCAAATCACCAATGGTTTTTTGATGCCATTCATCGGTTTTTTGCGATTTAAAGGAAGCTTTTAAATCAGCGGCATGACCTTTAATTTTCATGACTTGGGGATGGCCTTCAAGGGTAACTTCATCAACGATATAAAGCCCCATCGAGACAAGTCCGGTTTCAACATAACCCAAATACACTTGCAATTTACTGCCTGAGGAAGGCATTTCAATGAGGGCATCACGATCATCCAAACAAATTTCCACACTATCGCTGGTAATGCCTGCTTCATCAGTGATACGAAGTGAGATGAGCCTTTGTTTGATGAGGCCGGTTATAAGATTTCCTTGAGCCCAAATGTTAAAATCTGGCGTCATATTAATCCCATAATTTGATTGTTGGTTTTGCTGAGGCTTTTTTAATCTCAGGCAAAGTAATCAAAAGACCGGCAGGCAGAAAGCTCCCCCATTCAGCAAGCTCCGGATTAGCGGTTAAAACAATCTCCACAGCACCCGATTGAAAGCCATAATGCTTCCAGCAAATCCAGTCCAACATGTCATATTCTTTGGTTCTATAAAGCGTCATAAATCTTCCCCGTAACGTTCCAGGCTTAATCTAAATTCAATTTTTCGGGGCACGCCGTCCGCTAAAAAAGTAGTTTGAGTTTCTTCAATTTGAGTAATGACAAAACGTCCTAAGACTTCGCCTAAGCCATTAATCAACATGAGTGGTTCTTGCCTTGCGGCAGCATCGCGCATGGCATTGATTTGTCCTAATCCGCCGCGAAAATGCGGATAAATCACGCCGTCTAAATCAATATGGTCACAGCCCGGACCCATCGCTTGAAGCAACGGTTCTTGGCCAATGCGTTCTATAGAAGGCCAGCGATATTCGCTGCTACGCTTTAAACTTTGATAAGCACCGGTATTTAAAGAAAAGCGATAAGGACCTAAAGCAAGCATCATGGCAGGGCTCCCACAGGATCATAGAGTGCTCCACGCGATTGTTCTTTTAAACGCCGCATCACTTCATCTGCAATACCTCGTGAATCTTGGTTTGGGTTAGTTTGCACATTGATGTTGTAGCTATTATTTTGCGTTTTGTTTTCTACTGTTTTTGGTGCAACTGAAAGCGGGGTTTTGAGGGCATCACTCACCGGTTGCATCTCAGGAATGCTGAGTTCTGGGGCGTCTTTTTTGCCCCACATTTTATCCCAAAGGCCACCAACTGCTTTAAACGGTGTTTTGATTTTCTCCCAGAATTTACCAAGCCAATCACCAAAGGCTTCCCATACAGGCTTTATCGGCTCCCAAATGGTCATGAAAAAGTTTTTGACGCTCTCCCAATTGCTAATCACAAGCGTTGCAGCAATGGCAATGCCGCCGACGATAGCCCCAATGGGATTGCTCATCATAGCAACCGTTAAAGCACGAAAGCCTGCAATGACTGCCGGAAATACTCTGGCCGCCAAAGCCATAAATAATGTGCCCAATGCTTGCAAAGCTCCACCAAAAGCAAGTGCTCCCATACGGATTGCAGTGATGAAAGAAGCGCTATTCACGCCAATAAATCCGGCTTTAACAAGGGTAATCGTAATAAGCAGACCTCGCCAAGCTGTGGCAAGGGCCAAGGCGCCACCCTGAATAAACGTCCATGCATAGCCAAGCGCGATAGCAGCGATCTTACCGCCAATGAGAGCTGTCGTTACACCCATAATCAGCTTGGTTAGAATAGGATGCGCTTCAGCAAAGACGGCCATTTGCGTTGTGGCATTTCGTAAAACGCTTACAACCGCATTAAGAGGGGGTAAAAGCACCGAACCTAAATTCATTCCAACTTCTGCAAGCCCATTTTTAAGAAGTTGTAAATTATTGGCCGTGGTATTGGCACGATTAGCAAATTCACGCTGCATGGAGCCTGCAAATTTGGTCTCATCATTGATCATGTTCACGGCTTTTTTGTATTCGTTGAGGCTTCCCACCAGCAGCGCCACATCATCTTGATATTCCATGCCGAAAAGATCAAATAGGATTCCGGAGCGTTTTTGTTTGTCCATTTTCTCCATGGCCTCAAGGAATTTAACCAAAGCCCCTTGGGCATCTTGGCCGATATCTTTTTCCAGCTGTTTGGCGCTCATCCCCATTTGGCGCAAAGCATCTTGGAATTTTTTACCTTGTTTACCGGCTGTCTGCAGTTTACTGAGCATCGCATTGATGGCAGTTCCTGCTTTTTCAGGGGCTTTGCCAAGACTGATAAAAGAGCCTGCCAGAGCGC
>CAYRVJ010000085.1:0-6064 GCA_964427785.1 uncultured Alphaproteobacteria bacterium
TATCCGCGCCGCCGATCGGCATGATCAGCAAAATTCCGATTAAGAAGGATGCTGCAACCAAAATCCAGAAAATCGCGTGGCTTCCGCTTGCAAAGAATAAAAGAATCAGCGCCAGAATTCCAAGCCCGATCAGCGCGTTGATCTTGTGCTGGCCCTTATACACCAGCGGCTTGCCCGATACGATGCCCTGCAATTTGCCAAAAGCGATGATCGAACCCGTGAAAGTGATCGCGCCGATGGCTACCCCAAGGCCGATTTCAATCAGGCTGGATTTATGGATGTGATCGCCTTCTAGAATGCCGAACGCGCCGGGTGCATATAGCGCCGCGCCCGCGACCGCCACGGCGGCAAGACCGACCAGCGAGTGGAACGCCGCGACCAATTGCGGCAAGGCGGTCATTTGAATTTTCTTCGCCGTGATTGTTCCGATCAGGCCGCCTATGGCGATTGCGACCGCTATATCGAAAAATCCGCCCATGCCCGGCATCGCCAGGGATGTCAGAACGGCGATCGCCATGCCGATCATGCCATAGCGGTTGCCCGCCTGCGACGTTTCCGGGTGCGACAATCCGCGCAGCGCCATGATAAAGCAAATGCCGGAAATAAGAAATAAAAGGGAAGATAGATTGGCGCTCATGAGAACTCCGATAGTCGGTTGACAGTTGACGGTTAGCGGGCTTTCTTCTTAAACATTTCCAGCATTCTTTGCGTGACGATAAAGCCGCCAAAAATATTGACCGATGCCAAACACACCGCTAAAAGCCCGAGCGTGCGCGCCATGCCGTCGCTGGAAAGTCCGGCCGCGAGAATCGCGCCGACGATGATTACGGAAGATACCGCATTGGTCACCGCCATCAGTGGCGAGTGCAAAGCGGGGGTTACGCGCCATACGACGTAATAGCCGACAAAACAGGCCAGCGCAAAGACGGTAAGACCGATCAAAAAGGGCGAAACCATATGCGATTGCGCCATTTCCGCCATTTGCAGCGTTTGGCCCAGCTCGGCCGCTTTGCGCGCCATTTCGGCAAGCTGTTCTGCGGCATTCAATACTTCTTGCGACATGGAACTCATGACTATCTCCTAACTCCGGCTCATCCTGAGCTTGTCGAAGGATGCGCCACGCACACTAAACCGAATCTCATGGTTCGACAGGCTCACCATGAGCATTTATGTTTTACGCGGCTTTCAGCGCCGCATGCACCATCGAGCCGCCATGGGTCAACATGGTAGCCTTGATGATTTCATCTTCCATCGGAATGGCAAGCGATTTGCTGTCTTTGTTATACAGCAAGCCGATAAAGTTGAATAAGTTGCGGGCATAAAGCGCGCTGGCGTCGGCTGCGATGCGTCCTGGAATGTTGGCATGGCCGATGATTTTTACGCCGTGCTTAGTGACGATTTTGCCCAATTCCGAAAGCGGGCAATTGCCGCCTTGTTCGACCGCGAGATCGACGATCACCGATCCCTGGCGCATATCCTTGACCATGTCTTCGGTGATAAGAACCGGCGCCGGTTTTCCAGGAATCAGCGCAGTTGAAATCGCGATGTCGGTTTTTTTCAGGGTTTCGTGGATCTTTTCGCTTTGCTTGCGCTTGTAATCTTCGCCCATTTCCTTGGCATAGCCGCCCGATGTTTCGGCGGCCTTGGCCGCTTCGGGATCGACTTCAACAAAGCTTGCGCCAAGCGATTGCACTTGTTCTTTCACGGCCGGGCGCACATCGAACGCCGATACGATCGCGCCCAAACGCTTGGCGGTTGCGATGGCCTGTAATCCCGCAACGCCCGCGCCCAATACCAAAACCTTGGCGGCGGCAACGGTTCCGGCGGCGGTCATCATCATCGGCAGCGCCCTGCCATATTCTTGCGCCGCTTCGATCACGGCGCGGTATCCCGCAAGGTTCGATTGCGACGACAAAACATCCATAGATTGCGCGCGGGTGATGCGCGGCAAGAATTCCATGGCAAAACTGTTGATGCCCGCATCGGCATAGGCCTTGGCATGTTCTTTCGCTGTAAAGGGCGACAGCATGCCGATCAGAATCGCGCCGCGTTCAATGGCCGACAGTTCGTCTTCGCCCTCGTTGGCCAGCATCGGGCGCTGCACTTTTAAAACCAGATTGGCGCCTTTCAGGGCGGCTTTGTAATCGCCCGCGATTTCGGCGCCAGAAGCCTTATAGGCATCGTCGGTGACGCCCGCGTTCAACCCCGCCCCTTTTTCGACGGCGACCGCAAAGCCAAGGCCGATATATTTCTTAACCGTTTCAGGGGATGCCGCTACCCGCGTTTCACCGCTGCGGCGCTCTTTTAAAATGGCAATTTTCATGAAATTTGATCCTTAGGGAATTAAGGAAAGATTCTTAATTTATATAGGGGACGCGATGTCCGGGCAAAGAAAATTAACGCTTTCCGCAATTTTATCATGATCTGGGGGCAATTCCGGCAATAAGTCTGCGTTTCGCGCATTGCTATGTTCTTGGCGCAGGGCCGATATGCTTTTTCCCGATTTGGAAAAACCCTGAATTTAGGATATAAAATTACCTGCAAGAGGAATAAATGGTTGTTAAATCAGGCTTTAGTGAAAGCGATCACAGCAAAAATGCACAGCCCTATCCGGTGGATTTTTTTCACTATGGATACAACGATGAAACACGGCTTTGTGGAGTGCAAACATCGCAGGCGCAAGAAGGACATTATGTCGTAACTTTTTTTGAATTGCGGCTGCTTGAAGACCCTTGCAACCCTGGATGCGAAGGCGATCTTTTAAGATTAAAAAATGTTCACGCCGCGAGCGGGGCCAAATGTTCCTTTTCCGGTAAGCCTCTGCCAAAATATAAACAGCGCCCGGAAATAGCAACCCGCCAAGACTTGTTGGCTGCGGCGATATCCCAGTATCAAAACGACAATTTGGGCTTATTGGCGGTGGATCAAGTGGAATGGCGCTTGCGCGTGGGCAACGCGCAGTTTTCCTTGGATGTAACCCAGACACCGGATGGCGATATTTCATGCCGGGTCATGCGCGAAAATATTTGGGGCAGGATGCAATATTGGGATATTCCAGGGCCAAGCGGGCTTTGCCCTTGGACTTTGAGGCAATATCAGCAAGAAGCGCATGACGCTTGGCGGCATCAGATACGCGCGCAAATGACAATAGAGGCTTTGTGGAAAGCAAGAATATCATGTCGCGGAATGAATTAGGCGCTGTTAATATTACCCGGCATATAGCCACAGTAAGGGCGGAATATGACGGCAAATATTTTATGTTCGGATTACAGGCGAACAAGCTTCCCGATGGGCGGTTTCGCGCAACGCTTTATGATCTCAAGCAAAGCTATGGCAAGGACGATGGTTACGCTTGTTTTATCCCTTTGAGCATATCAAAAGACGGAAAAACGGCTGCGCCGATGGCAATCAAGGAAGCTTTATCCGCTTGCAGACTGGGCGCCATTATACAAAAAGTCGCAAGCTTTCTTGAAACAGGAATCGAACATATTTCCTGGCGCGCCCGGGCCGGACAAATGATGTTTCGCTTGACTGTAGAACCAGCACAAGGCGGCATGCATAATATTGCAACCGAGATCATTTCCGCAAAGTACGGCCAATCAGCCGAATTTCCGATCGAGCTTATTGAGCCGCTATCATGGCTTGATTTTAACAAGCAATTAAAAACGATGCAATCTTGGGCAAAAGAAGCGGCCCTCCGCGGGCAAAGAAGCAGCCTATAACCCCGCTTTATCCAAAGCCTGCTTCTGCCTTTTTGCCATTTCTTTGATATCGAATCCTTCGATCAATTGATGGAATAATTCATACCAATCCACCTCGGCGTTCAGGTGCAAAAACACCGATCCCAATCCAACGGCGGCCCGGTCCATAAATACGAATTCGCGCGGCGGTTTCACCCCGCCGATTTTTTTCAGCTCGGCATGCACCTTGCCCGCGATTTCCTTGCCATATGCGCCGCTATGGCCGTCGGCGAGCTTGCTTGGGCCTTTTTTCATCAGCGGGCCGTATAAGAATCCGGCCCATAAGTTCAAAACCTCGATCAGTTTTTTGCCGGGTTTTTCAAACCCCCAGCTTTCATAGGCCTTGACGGCAAGATCCGGCTTGTTGTCGCTTAGGGCAAAGTATAAATCAATCACGCCTTGGACAAAAACTGGCTGGAACACACGGATGCAGCCGAAATCCAACAAATTGATAGAAAGATCATCGCGCACGCTGTAATTGCCCAAATGCGGATCGCCATGGATGACGCCGTAATGATAAAACGGCGCGTACCAGGCGCGGAACATGTTCAGCGCGATTTGGTTTCGGGTTTTTTGTGGCGCGCTTTTAAAATCCAATATCGGCTTTCCGTCAAGCCAGCCCATGGTAAGAAGCCTTTTGGTCGAAAGCTTGGCCAAGGTTTGCGGGATATGCACCGTTGTTTCGTCTTTCAGCATATACCGGTACAAAGCGATATGTTTTGCTTCGCGTTCGTAATCCAATTCTTCGCGCAATCTTTCGGCAATTTCCCGATGCAGTTCCTTGGTGTCTATGGCGCCGGAGAATTTTTGATAAAGGCCCAGGATTAATTTCAGCTGATTCAAATCGGCGTCGACCGCCGATTGCATGTCGGGATATTGCAGCTTGCAGGCAACGATTTGGCCGTTTTTGATTTCCGCCTTATGCACCTGGCCCAGAGAGGCCGCCGCGCTGGCATTTTGATCGAAATGGACGAAGTTTTTTTGCCAGTCCTTGCCCAGCTCCGTTTCCATCCGCCGCCGGACAAACGGCCAGCCCATCGGCGGCGCGCCGGATTGCAATTGCCGCAATTCCTGCATGTAATCGTCGGGAATCATATCGGGCACGGTTCCCATGATCTGCGCGATTTTCATCAAAGGGCCTTTTAGGCCGCCCAAAGCCTCCTTCAACTGCCGTGCCTGTAAGGCATCGTCTTTTTTTCCAAGATATCTTTTGGCCGCGACCTTGGACAGGCTTGCGCCGACTTTGGCATAGCGCTTGATCCGGCCTTTTCTGCTGCTGCTTTCCCGGGCCATCAGGACAATGCTTCAAGCTCGTCGATAAAGCCCTTGATGACGTTCAGCCCTTGATTCCAAAAATCGGGCTTGCTGGCGTCGAGGCCGAAAGGCGCAAGCAGTTCCTTGTGCCGCTTGGTTCCGCCCGCCGATAACAGCCCATGATATTTTTCAACGAATCCCGGCGCCGCATTTTGATAAACGGCATACAGCGAGTTTACCAGGCAATCGCCGAAGGCATAGGCGTACACGTAAAACGGCGTGTGGATGAAATGGGGGATATAGGCCCAATAAACGTTATATTCCGATCCAAAGTTAAAGGCGGGGCCAAGCGATTCGGTTTGCACCTTCATCCAGATTTCGCCCAAGCGTTCTGATGAAACTTCGCCTTTTTTGCGCTCGTCATGGACTTGCCGCTCGAATTCGCAAAACGCTATTTGCCGCACGACGGTGTTCAGCATGTCTTCGACTTTTCCGGCCAGCATCACCTTGCGCTTGGTTTTGTCTTTTTCCGCATCCAGCAAGCTGCGGAATGTCAGCATTTCGCCGAATACTGAGGCGGTTTCGGCAAGGGTCAAGGGCGTGTCGCTTTGCAGATGGCCTTGCGCGCCGGCCAGGACTTGATGCACGCCGTGGCCCAATTCATGCGCCAGAGTCATCACGTCGCGCTTTTTGCCCTGGTAATTCATCAATATATAAGGATGTGCGCTTGGAACCGTTCCATGCGAAAACGCGCCGCTGGTCTTGCCCGGTTTTACCGGCGCGTCAATCCAGTTTTTATCGAAAAATTTGCCAACCAATTTCCCAAGATCAGGCGAAAACCGGCCATAAGATTGCAACACGATGTCTTTGGCTTGATCCCAGGGGATCACGCTGTCATCAGCCTCGGGCAGCGGGGCGTTGCGGTCGTAATGTTCCAATTTCGCCAAGCCCAGCCATTTCGCCTTTAGCGCATAATAGCGGTGTGACAGCGCAGGGTAGTAAGATTTGACCGAACCTATCAGCGCGTCGACCACTTCGTCTTCGACATAGTTGCTGAGATTGCGCGAGGA